>JAHFIO010000009.1 GCA_023246325.1 Candidatus Uhrbacteria bacterium
AAACTATACATTTCTTTTTCTACAATATCCGTTGCTTTTCCAATACCACGTGCAAACAAAGCTGTTTCTTCAACCATGGGTGTATCTATCCTGCCGAAACCGTAAAATTCAGCCAATCGACGTGCAGTGTCACGCATCTTATCCCAAACTACCTGCTCATTCGGCAGGATATCTTTCATACCACGAACTAAATTAATTGGTGGCGGACCTTTTCGCACAGGCTCTTTCGATTTATTCAAAGCGCTCATGGATTGTATTACTTTAAGAGCTTGCGATTTTTGCATTGGTGCCTTGCTCACAACACTTTTTGTAGAAACGATTTTTTTCTTTACTTCAGGTTTTTTTGATGACATAAAAATATTATGGATTAGGTGCTATATAATTTTGTAGAGAAAATATTTTCCAACGATCTAATGGCCAACCTCGTAACCACACTTTTCCCACAACGAGATCACGTTTCACGGCACCAAAATATCGAGAATCTAAACTTGCAATTCGATTATCACCCAGAACAAAAAATTCATCGCTCTTTAATGTCACGGTACGTGTTGTTAATGTTTTATCTTGATCAAGATATGATTCATGCAAAATCATACCATTCGGCTCTTTGTCATTATAAATTTTTATTTTTCCATCAGCAACTTCAACGGTTTCTCCTGGCAACCCAATAACCCGTTTTATAAAATATTGTTTCGTATCATTTGGATAATGAAACACAACGATGTCTCCCCTATTTGGCTGACCAAATCTATAGCTCAATTCATCTATAATCAAATATTCATGATCATAAAAACTAGGTTCCATTGATGCACCTTTTACATAAAAGGGCTGAATGAGAAAATATCGCACAGGAATAATAATCGCGAGTGATATAGCTACGACCTGTACTAACTCATATATAAGTCCGATGATGGCTCGTTTTGGTTTCGTCTCAATATCTATATTACGTGAAAATGGAAATGGCATGTACGCTATGTTACTACAGCCCTTTCCATTCTACAATAGCCCGTTCCCAACGTTCCATCGTACCACAGTCATACCAAGCTCCAGCCAATTCACATCCGAATAATTTTTTTTCTTGTGCAAGTCGTGGAAATAAATCTTTTTCAAACATAAGAAATTTTTTAGATGAATCTATATCCTGCAGAATGTCCTTGATGCTCTGAGGATCGATAATATATAATCCGGAAGAAATTAATGTCGACGGAGGTATTTCAGGTTTTTCATGAAAGCGTGCAATACGTATGCCATCCATTTCTGCCACTCCATATTCTGACGGGTTCGGTACACGCACAAGTGCAATGGTTGCGACAGGATATGGCGCATCTTGTGATGCCTGCATATGAAATTTTGCAAGCGCTGTTACATCGAGTCCTTTTAATTCATCTCCATTCGTCACAAAAACAGGATCCGTTCCCATTTCAATTTCATGAACAAGTGCACCTAAAGTACCAAGCGCTTCTTTTTCTTCAAAAAGTTCAACCTGCACTGATGCGGGTAATGCGGAAGAACGCGACCATTGTTCAAAAGCATGTTTCCATTTTGTTGGAATTAAAACTGTGACATGTTCAACTCCATGCAAAGCAAAAAGTTTTAATAACCAAGTTGCAATCGGTATACCTTGAACAGGTACTAAAGGTTTTGGAATTTCAAGTGTCACAGGTTTCAATCGCGTACCCGCTCCACCAGCTAATATAAAGGCGCGTTTAATCATAAAACCATAGTAAAACAAAAATCCTGCTTTGAACAGGATATATGTCTGGTGGACGTACCTGGGCTCGAACCAGGGACCTTTCGAATGTGAATCGAACGCTCTAACCAGCTGAGCTATACGTCCATGCATGTCTCTTATTTCTTGCACGAGCGTACATTTTTTTACTGTTTTATGCAAGACATGCTATTCTATATATATGCTTCATTCAATTGAAAATATACCCAAACCAGAAAATTTAAAAAAATATATTGTACAAATCCAATTCGAAGATGGCGGATCAGAAGAAGTCACGGTACTCGCTGACAGCTCAGAACATGCTGAAGACATAGCGGGACATTTACATTTTGGAAAAAGAGATATTGCAATAATTTATAATGCAGTGCCCATACTAAAAAATCCCCTCACCGAGGGGAAGAATTAAATTTTCGCATAAGTGCGTATATATCATCCAGTCTTTTTTTATCGGCAGGATATATATGCATATGTCTTGGTTTTTTTTCTGACCCAATCCACGTAAGATATTGCCCTCCATGTACACAAATCATAAGCGGTGAATATCTATGTTGATATGTTGTACAAGCGATAACTTCAAATTCTGCATATTCACTCAATATATCAATGCGTCTCACATGCCAATAGCGCACCCGAACATGCGCATTTTGAATTGCGACGTGTGGTGTACCAAATGATTTTGATGATAGTGCATGAGATGAATATTTTATTGTGTCATAACGCAACATATCATGCACATCTTCAATAGTCGGCATACGAAACAAATATCTAATAAAATGCACCAAGGCGACAAAGGCCAGGATGCAAATACATACAAGCCAAATATCTTGCTGTGTTCTATACACCATCGTGACCTCCTTTCTTTTAAAGAACTGATATTAGAATAGCACAAAAAAAGGTACCTAGTACCTTTTTTTTATTTTTATTATTTTGCAGCTGCTTCTTCAGCCGCTTTTTTTACTTCTTCTTCAGCCTTCTTCACTTCCGCTTCTGTCTTCACAGCTGACACATCGATTGGAGTTGCGGCTGCTGCATCCATAGCTTTCAATTGATCTTCCGTTAACGGAGGAACAACGCTTACGACGGTTGCCGTTGCATCATCACGAACTGTAACACCATGAGGTAATTTTAAATCTGCAACGGTAATGGTATCTTCAAATGTTGCAAGAACAGAAATATCAACTTGAATTTCATGAGGAAGATTTGCTGGCAAACAACGAACATGCACGGTATGTAATGGTCTTACCAAGGTTCCAGCCGCACCTTTCACAGCCGCAGATTCACCAACAATAGTTAATGGTACTTCAGCTTCCATTTCTTGATCCATGCGAATCTGATGAAAATCAACATGATATGGCGCCATAGTCATTGGGTTCACTTGCACTTCTTTTATAATTGCTTTTACGGATTCTAAACCATCAATTGTCATATCAATTAAAGATGACATTCCTGCCTCACGATATACCTTACGAAAATCTGTTTTAGGAATTTGGATATTGGTTGCGACTTTTCCACTGCCATAAATAACGGCAGGAATATTGCCTTCGTCTTGAACGTGTTTAGCGCGACGACCAGTTGAATTGCGTTTTACCGCTGTAAGTGCATAAGACATATAGTAGTTTGGGTTTGCCAAACTCTATGTGATTTACGGTTTTTTGTCAAGTAATCGTTGAATGAAGGTTCGACTATTATCTCGAAGACTTCGATGAGCTGATACACATTCATCTGCAGAAATAGGCTCAACATCACGAAATTGTACAGCATCCTGCAATTCCATATCCGTAACTAAGCCCACCGAACTTATAGTTCCTGCACTTTCAACTATAACCGCCATAAGTGCATGACCACACGCATTACAAGAACAATGAAACGTTCGTTGAGCGCCTTTTTCGCTTAACAATCGTATATGCGTATCTCGATAGGCACTTTGGCATAAAGGACAATGCGCAAGTACTTGATTCGGTCGATTCGTGTCCATACATATATGGTATCGCGTTCCGGCAGGATGTGCAAACCAAGATCCATTTTTTTATTTTAAAAAAACCAGATGTATTTCTGGTTTAACGTAAAAATAGTTTTCGTGCTTCTTCAGTCGCTTGTTCAGTCGCATCTTCATCATCCACTTCTATATCCGCAGATTCTCTATATCCTGCTGGAGCAGATTCAAATTCTTTCAAAATCACGCGCGTGCGTAATCCTGCCAATATTTTTTTATCATCATCGATTAATTTTTCTCGTCGCACTATACGTGTTTCAAGAAAATGTGAATATGAATTTAAGCGAGCTATATCAGTTGGTAGCGCAATCAAATACACATCACGACGCGATTCTAGAAATGCATATAAGTCTAGCAATGTACCCGAGGTTACATTTTTCCATTTTGGATGTGAAGCAGACTGACCACATCCAGGACAATATGCACCTAGATGCGAGTGAAGTTTTTTTGGAGGTGCGGCACGAACTGCAGATAGCTGCATATCAACGGATATCGTTATCGTCTGTTCCGTACAAAACATGCATTCAGTATGAAATGCATAACGAATTCCTCGTGATTCAATATCAGCAAATGCCATATAACATCTCGATTTTGTATCATCTTGTTTTTTAGCTAATTTCCACCTGTATACCCGCTGTGACATATACGCGAAAAAGGCCGCAAAAAGTGCAAATACACATATAGGAATATATAAGTAATATTCAAGATCTTCCTTCAAGGGTTCTATATACAATAGAACCAACAATACCCACGCAACAGGTACCCAAGGCGCTATCCACCACAATTTTTTTTTGAGCATTTTGTCAACTCCATTGTAAAGAACTGGTATACAACATATAAAAAAAACCCGCGAACGTCAACAGAACGGTGCGGGAATACATACTTCTTTTATTTTGAACGTGAGACTTGGTTTTCGAATATCACGACCCATGGTACAACCCAGTGCGTGGTAAATCAATCTTTCAATGCGTGTATATGGCGTGTCCACATGTTTTGTCACCACATAATGTCGTGGCTTACGAAATTTCACTGTACGCATTTTTTTCATACGATCATCTGCATACCCATCATGACTTACCGCGACTGCTTCCCAATCCATCTCAAGAGATCCCCAATCATCGTCAAAATCTTCACCTTGAAGATACGCATCAAAACAATCGAGCGCATGTTGTTCAAGCGCTTCATCTCCCCTATCTTCATCTTCAGCACAATCATCTTCACGCATAGAGAACTCTTCTGAATCCTCTGAATCATGTTCGTACATGAAAACCTCCGTATGTGAAAGACCGAAACTACATCCTGCCAGATTTTAGCAATATTGTCAAGAGTGGATGGCGACACTTTCAACTAACCCCATACAAATAAACATAGCCACAACCGAAGAAGCTGCTGCTGATAAAAACGGCAAAGGAATTCCAGTCACCGGCATAATGCCAACATTCATCCCTGCATTAATGAATACATGAAATGCAATAATTGCAACAAATCCAATTAACATAAGACCAGCAAACCCATCACCAGAATTTTTCGCGATACGAATAACTCCACGAAATAATAAACCAAATAAAATTAAAACCACACTTACTCCGAAAAATCCTAACTCCTCCCCAATAACCGCGAATATAAAATCATTCGACGACTCTGGCAAAAACCGTAAACGCGCTTGCGTACCCTCCCCCACCCCTTTTCCTAACCATCCACCAGAACCAAAAGCAATATTTGCTTGATTCACATTATATGCCGAACCTAATTTGTCTGTTGGATGTATAAAAGATGTTATTCGATCTTTTTGATATGGCTTCAAACCAAAATTCCATACACCAATAGCTACAATCAAAGCACCAACTCCTAAAATCCACCAGGCATGTTTTGGTAGTCCACAAAATAATATAATCGCCATCCACGATGCAATCAAAACCATAGCGGATCCAAAATCTGGTTGCATCAAAATAAGAAGAGCATACAAAAAAGTAGTCAGCCCACTTCCAATAAATACAAGCCATGACATTCTCTCACGAGAAAACTTACTGACATATGCAGCGAGAAATAAAACAAGAATTACTTTTGCTAATTCAACAGGTTGAAATGATAGTGAGCCTATCACAAACCATTTTCCTCCATTTACATTTGTTGTACCAAATGGAAGTGCGAGTGCAAGCATTCCAAGTCCACCCACATATATTGCTAAAGCATAATTTCGTAATTGTCTATAATCAATCAAAGAAATAAAAAGTGTTGTAACAAGTCCAATACAAACCGCGAGTAATTGTTTTTTAAATTGAAATAAATCACCTGACCCACGCGCCGCATCAATACCATAAATCATTAAAAGCCCAATGGTAGCTAACGAACAAGCAAAAATAAAAACATACCAATCAAATCGAAAAAAATATTTAGTTGCAAATTGCATATCCCTATCCTGCCCTATTGAACTGGAGCTGTAAAATGCTCCGTTGACACATACGCGTCATCATCTAATGCATTCATTTGTGTAACCACTTCAGTATTTTGAACAGACACGGGCGCGTCAAACCATGTAATAGAAATGTCTCGGTGTTCATTTGGCTGAACATTTGCAATAATTATTTTAGAAAAAGCAGCGGGCTGACTTCCACGTACTAATTTTACAATAAGCTCCACCTCTTTATATCCCCACGCTGTATTATTTACCAAAGTAATATGTGACATGCTCACAGTTTTTGTCCCTAGTTTTATATTCGGATCAAATGTAATTTTTTCTGCTGTAATATCAAAATGTTCTTTTTTAAAATTTTCATATTTTTCTGCCGTAACAGCTGGCTTCACTCTATGCCATCGAATATTTTCTACAACGAGTGTCGCAGATCGAGCGCCGGGTGTCGTTGGTTTAAATCCTAAAGCAGAAATTATTTGCACATCGCTCGGCATCACATATCCTGTACTCGTTACCGTGTCTTCTCCTGCAACAGTAAATCTATACGAATAATCTGCCCACCATTGTGGATTTGGGTTTGATACCTCTGCAAACATATCCAAACGATTATCTGTATTTGCAAACACCGTTGGCTCACCCCAAGAAATTTGTCCCGGTCGATCACTTTCTAATCCTGCCATCAATTGATTATTCAATGCGATTTGTTGTGGAATAATTTTTTCTCGTGGATATGAAATAACAAATGCATCCAATATCCCCCATATAGAATACCCAAACAATAAAACACTAAACGCAATCAAGCCTCCTCGTAACATTTTTCCTAAAATAAGTTCATTGCGAACCCAAAAAGAAGCGATCTGTAATTCGCGCTCAGATAATCCACCGCTCATTTCTGTACCTGCCATACCTATATGATAGCATATAGGATATTACCTTGCCTTTCATCCTGCCGTACCCTAAGATACAATTCAACTACCTATATATGGCAACTGAACCAAAGAAAAAAGATGGCGCATACGGCGCTGAACAAATATCAGTCTTAGAAGGACTAGAACCTGTACGAAAACGCCCGGGAATGTATATCGGATCAACAGGTCCTGATGGGTTATTTCATTTATTGCGCGAAACTGCGGACAACTCTTTTGACGAAGCAATGGCCGGCCATGCGAATGAAATCACTATCACCTTACTCTCAGGTGACATGGTTCGCGTGCAGGATAACGGTCGCGGTATTCCCGTAGACATCCATAAACAATATAAAGTTTCCGCATTAGAATTAGTTTTAACAAAATTACATGCAGGAGGAAAATTTGGTGGAGATGAAAGTGGATATAAAATTTCTGGTGGTTTGCATGGTGTTGGTGTCTCGGTTGTAAATGCATTATCAGATTATCTAGAGGCGCGCATTGAACGCGATGGTGGAGAATTCGTACAAGAATATAAACGCGGTATCCCACAAGGAAAAGTGAAACAAGTTGGTAAAAGTAAAAATCATGGAACGACTATTACCTTTAAACCAGATAAATCAATTTTCACGGATGGAATTTCTTTTGATTACGGCAGGATATTAGATCACTATCGTCAACAATGTTATTTAACCAAAGGAATTAAAGTCATGGTTATTGATGAACGTGAAAAAAATACGGAACAAATATACGGATTTTATTTTGAGGGTGGCGTAAAATCCTATTGTAGATATTTGAATCATACCAAACAACCGAAACATGAAAATGTTTTTTTTATAGAAAAACAAGTTGATAAAGCGGAAGTGTCCGTGGCTTTGCAATATACAGATGATTATAATGAAACCTTATACGCTTTTACAAATAATATTATTAATCCTGAAGGTGGAACCCATGTACAAGGTTTTCGTACTGCACTGACACGTGTATTAAATTCTTATGCACGCACAAAAGGATATTTAAAAGAAAAAGATGACAACTTAACCGGTGAAGATGTGCGAGAAGGCATGACAGCCGTTATTTCAATTCGATATCCCGAGCCACAATTCGAAGGACAAACAAAGGGGAAATTAGGCACACCTGAAGTTCGAAGTGCGGTAGAAAATGTCATGAACGAGGCGCTCACAATATTTTTAGAAGAACATCCAAAGGATGGTGAAGCCATTATAGGTAAATGTGTATTAGCACAACGTGCGCGAGCGGCTGCACGTGCAGCGCGCGACACTGTTTTACGAAAAGGTGCATTAGAAGGAATGACCTTACCAGGGAAATTAGCAGATTGTTCAAGTCGCGATGCGACACAATCTGAACTCTACATTGTTGAGGGAGATTCTGCAGGAGGTTCCGCAAAACAAGGGCGTGATCGCGAATTTCAAGCCATACTGCCTTTACGTGGAAAAATTTTAAATGTGGAACGTGCACGATTAGATAAAATGCTCGGCAATGAACAAATAAAAAATTTGGTTATCGCTTTGGGCACAAATGTAGGAGAACTATTTGATTTGTCGAAATTACGATATCATCGGATTGTTATCATGACCGATGCTGACGTAGATGGGGCCCATATTCGAACCTTACTATTAACTTTATTTTACAGATATTTTCCACAATTATTAACGGGCGGACATATATATGTTGCACAGCCACCATTATTTCGTGTAGCTATGGGCAAAGAAATCCAATATGCTTTTTCTGATGAAGAACGTGATACACTCGTTGCAAATTTATTAAAGAAAAAACAAGAACGATCAAAAAATAAAAGTGGAAATTCCCCATCTGCAAAGCAAAAAGGAGGGGCGCAGATAATCGACGACGTCTCAGACGAGAGTACCGAACAAGAAACCGAGCAAGAAGAAGGTGTTACCTCCATACAAGGTATCAGCATTCAACGGTATAAAGGTTTAGGAGAAATGAATCCAGAGCAATTATGGGATACAACCATGAATCCAGGAAATCGCTTAATGAAAATTGTCACAATAGACGATGCAGAAGATGCAGATCAAACATTTGATACCCTTATGGGATCAGAAGTAGGTCCACGCAAAAAATTCATTCAAACGCATGCTAAAACAGCGAGCGTGGATATTTAATATTTTCCATAAATTCCCCAATTTTCGGATCTAAATGTATTTGTGATACTGTCACGGGTTTTATTAATGTTACGCCTTCCAATCTTCGACATCGTGACAAAGCAACATATACTTGTCCTGCTGCAAATGCACCGTGACCTAAATCAATAATCACAGAATCAAAAGTTTTTCCTTGCGATTTATGAATCGTAACAGCCCACGCGAGACGTAAGGGAATTTGCGTATACGATCCTAATTTTTCCTGATCCAAATGTCCCTCATTCGCATCATATGTACTTCGATACACCGTCCAATCATGTTCAACGACATCAACAATGTCTCCACTATCAAGTTCAACTGTCACAAACACATCTCCAAAGCCACGCACTACTCCCAAACTTCCATTTACATAACGCCCGCTCACATCATTAATCATACACATCACTCGTGCTCCAATCTTCAACCGTAAATGTGTATCCGTTGGCACTTCAAATTTTGAAAAACTTCCCTTCATCCGTCCGATATATATTTTTTCATCCGTCATCAACCCGCGCAATCGTTTCTGATTAATTTCTTCGGATGCAGCATTGGTTGTAGTTAATATAATGGTCTCATCATCTTCGACAGGATACGACACGCGCAAATTTATCTTATCCAAATCCTGCCGATTGATTGTGCGATTCCGAATACCATTTAATAATCCAACAAACATTTCATCTGTTTGTCGAAATACGGTATCCAATTCAATATACGATACAGTTGCTTCCTCGCGTATATCATGAAATGCACCGGAAGAAAAAAAATATGCGCTTTCATATGCTGAAAAAAATCCTTCACGATCTTGAGACGTTACAACTGGTGGTAATTGATACATATCCCCTATCGCAATAATGCGCACACCGCCAAATGGACGCTTATCACGACGTGCACCTCGTAAAAATCCATCCATACAATCAAACAAATCTGCACGCACCATGGAAATTTCATCAACGATAATTGTATCTAATTTTTTATATAATGGATTGTCTTCATACGCTTTCGTTCCTTTACGTCGCGCAGCGCGTGGCGTGATACCTGGAGAAAAACGGAAAAATCTATGTATGGTCTCCCCTTCTACGTTTAATGCAGCAACACCCGTTGGCGCAAGTACAGGCACGGCAGGATGCGTATCACGAAAATGTCGGAGTAATGTACTTTTTCCTGTTCCTGCACGTCCTGTTATGAACACGAATGCATCCTGCCCACTCATAAGCGAAAGTGCTTTTTCAATTTCTGGCGTGCGAATGAATGACATTCGCACAGCGTACTTGACTTACATAAAAAAAAATAGTACACCTAGAGAAGATCATTCACACACCACCGAGGTTCTCATGCCAAAAATAACTCGTCGTGAAGTTCAAGCATATCAATTATTTCACAAGTTTGGAAAAATTCTTGGATACGAAAATTTTCAATCGTACCTTGCAGATGTCCCAGAAATTCCCAAATGGCCCGAAACACATGCGCGTGCATTTTCTGAAAATGCACTCGTTGATACTCGTGTACTTCACAAAGTTGGTTTAAAAGAATTTTGCAAAATTGTAGGTCTGCATTTTTACGCACAAAATGAAGACTTTATTCCCACGCATCCATTTGAATGCGCTTCAGAAAGAATTGAATGGATTCGTTTTCAAGATGGATTTCGAAATGCACATCTCGTCATTTCAAATTATGAAAAATTTTTTGCCCCCTACGAAAAAGGAATGGATATTGTTGAAGGTATTTGTGTTTTTATCCAAAATGCATGTGTCGTGAATAATCAATATACCATGGGCCTACCTGGGTCTATAAAATCTGGCTCTCCTGATGAAATAGCAAGTATGGGAACATTTCAAAATCAACCCACCTTATATGCAGTACATAAACGCAATGGACTCCTAAACGTTGGCCTCGCTTCAAAGGGAGAGTAGTCACGCACGTGCATTGACATACGCCTCTTTTTTTGTTAGGGTTTTCCTTACAAAGGAGTTTCTCAATGAAACCCGTTCATTCGCTCAAACTTTCCGTCATGAAATGCCCTGAAGTCGCTACGCTTCTTTACAGTTTTTCTACTTCATATAGCCCTGTTCCGGAATATGCATTCTTCATTTTTGAAGGTTACGCTGTAAACTTGAAGATCACAGAAATGAAGTACGAAAGTGGTTCTCCAGGAATGTTCATTTTGTATGGCACGGTTGTTCATGACAAGGTCTGTAATGCATACCTTGCCAAATATCATTACTTCAACATGTTCCTAGCTACGCTAAAAAGCGAAGGACATGTCACTTTCACTGGTCTAGAGGACGAGCCGCTCTAATTGACGGCTCTTTTTTTATCCATTCATTTTAAAAAACGCGATCTGCTTGTTTTTCGCTTCAAAGCTCCTCAATGTACCATACGTACATTTACCTCGCTTTTTGCTCCAAAACTTCGCATCTCATCGTTTTTAAAATGAATGTCGCATCCTGCCCTATTGCATTTTTTTAGGATATATGGCATACTTTCAATCAATAAGCCCTTCGGGGCTTTTTAAAAACTTCATTTATATCATATGAACCCACTCAAAACCCTGATCGAGTATTTCAAATCTGCCTATGCAGAAGCATTTAAAGTCAGCTGGCCATCAAAACAAGATACGATTCGATATTCTTCGCTCGTTATCGGCATCAGCATTTTCGTTGCACTCGCATTTTCTGCAATTGACTTTGGATTTACTAGTCTCTTTAAAGCAACCTTGATACCGCTCGCAGAAGCGAATCGTGCTGCACAACAAACAGCGCAGCAAAAAAACACCGCCACATCAACAACACCTGAGCCAGTTAAACCAACGCTCGATATTGATGCTGTGTCAGGAACTAAAAAATAAATTCTATGCCTAAACAAACCCTAGATCTTGGACGACGTTGGTATGCCATCCACACGTATTCCGGATATGAAGAAAATGTTGCAGACGCATTACGTAGACGTATCGATAGTCTTGGCATGCAGGATAAAATTTTTAATGTATTAGTACCAATCGAGAAAAAAATAAAAATAAAAAACGGCAAACGCAAAATGATTGAAGAAAAAATATTTCCTGGATACGTGCTCGTTGAAATGCAGGTGGAAGATGATTCATGGTATGTTGTGCGTAATACACCGAATGTAACTGGTTTCATTGGAACGGGTACAACGCCTTCTCCGCTTTCAGATCTAGAAGTAGAAACCCTCATGAAAAAAATGAAAGCAGGCGATGAAACACAAGTTCAAATTGATTTACAAATCGGCATGCCAGTCAAAATTGGTGATGGTCCTTTCAAAGATTTCGAAGGTAAGGTAAGTGAAATTGACGGCGCACGTGGAAAAGTAAAGGTACTCGTATCTATGTTTGGTCGCGAGACCCCTCTAGAGCTCGACTTCACACAAGTGAAAAAAGCATAATGGAGGGGGGGGTCAGGCACCAAGATGTGGATAAAAGATATATACATTTTTATCCACATCTTGGTGCCTGACCCCATCAAAAGACTCCAATAGAAATGACGCGCTTCTCGCCATTTCTACAAACGATGAATTAATTATTAATACAAATTTTATGGCAAAGAAAGTGAAAGCACTTATTAAATTACAAATCATGGGGGGTGCTGCTAATCCTGCCCCTCCCGTTGGTACAGCTCTTGGTCCTCAAGGTTTGAACATCGCAGAATTTTGTAAAAAGTTTAATGATGCAACGGCCACACGACGCGGTGAAGTTGTCCCTTGTATCATAACCGTTTATGAAGACCGCACCTATGATTTCATTTTGAAAATCGCTCCAGTAGCTGAAATGTTGAAAAAAGCTGCGGGTATTACAAAAGGATCTGCAAAACCTCAAGCAGACAAGGTAGGCAAAGTTACAAAAGCACAAATTCGTGAAATAGCAGAAAAAAAATTACCTGATCTAAACTGTCATACAGTTGAAGCAGCAATGCGACAAGTTGAAGGAACAGCAAAAAACATGGGATTAAACGTGGAGTAAAAAAAGAAGCGGCTACCAAAAAGGAAGCTGCTTCTTTTTTTATTCCTACAGAACATATTGCCAAATAGGTTGCCACGACGTACATTCTAATTCGCTCATTCACAATCCCACATCCTGCCGAGAAAAAAAATGACAGAAGAAAAAAAAGCGAACACTCCAAAAGAAAATCTTGCATATGATTTATTTTGTACGGGCGCTATTTTATTTGGAGCATTCAAACTCAAATACCATGAAACGCATCCAAACGCACCATTGTCACCGATTTATTTAAATTTACGCACTTCGCGACATCCAAAAATGCCCGGGCTCGTTACATACAATCTTTTGAGTGACATCGCCAAACAAATGAAAATTATTTTGGATGCATTGCGAATTGACGGTTTGCGCGTATGCGGGATTCCCCATGCGGGACAACCTTTTGCTTCGCGCATTGCAAACCAAAGTGGATATACATCTCAACTATATTCAAATGGATACGTGCAACTTATCAAATCCGAATCAACCAACGGTACACGTCGAATTGCGCGCGCGGAACCAAATTTCAAAAAACATAATGGCGGTTCAAATAAAATCGCGCTTATCGATGACGTGCTTTCAAAAGGTGGAAGTAAAATCGAATCTGTACACGCACTCATTTCGGCAGGATGGCAACCAGTATGTTCCATTGTTGCCGTCGACCGCATGGAAGGTGGAAAAGAAGAATTGCAAAAAATCGGAATACCGACATATGCGATTTTCACTTTAAAAGAACTTATAGACATCATCGCAATACGTGGACTCATCACACCAATCATGTACGATCGAGTTATGGAGTATCTCAATGGTAATACATAAAAGTGGTTCTGATCGCCTCATCGTCGCACTTGATGTGCAAGATATATCTGATGCCTTCAAACTCATTGACATACTATATGAAAAAACTTCTTGGATAAAAATCGGATATGCACTTCAAAAAAATGAACATGCATATGCGATAACTCATTATGCCCATGCCGCAGGTATGAAAGTTATGTCAGATGATAAATTGTTTGACATACCTTCCACCATTCAAAGTGCAGTGAACAGTATTTCACGTACAGCAGACAGCTTCACGATTCATGCGCTTGCTGGATCCGCATCAATACGCGCCGCAGCAGAATCAAAAAGAAAATCTCTTATGCTTGCAGTCACCATTCTCACTTCTATACAACAAAGTGATATGTATGATATCGGTTTCGTAAATGAAATTTCAGATATTGTTATCAAACTTGCACAACTCGCAATAAAAAATGGTGCGGATGGCATCGTATGCTCACCACGCGAGCTCACGGTTCTACATCAATATACCGACAAAAATGGACTGCCACCTTTTATTACCTATGTGCCTGGAATTCGCCCTGCATGGCACAGACGACATGGGCAGGATGACGGACAAAAGCGAACCATGACCCCAACACAAGCTATGCGTGCAGGCGCACACTTTCTCATTGTTGGTAGACCAATTATTCAACATAGATATCCTGCTGAAGCAGCGGAACGCATTATAGAAGAACTGAATGCGGATGCTCCCCTATTCTAATCCTGCCCCCTTGCAGGATTTTTTATTATCTGCTAAGGTAAGCTCATAATTAACCTAATGTGGGAGTCTATATGACGCCCCCCCGCGAGGGGTTAATCGGTACAATATGTCGAGCTCTGGAGCTATGAACATGCGAGACGTACTTTATTGTACGGTGAGCATGTAATATAGCGAAGAGCCAACAGATTGCCCGATATACCCCTCGCACCGAACCACTATGGCAAAACGCTCTAAGCGCTATACTGAGTTGAAAAAACTCATAGATACGAAAAAAGTATACCCAGTTAACGAGGCAATTGAACTCGTAAAAAAAACATCGACAACAAAATTCGATGGTACGGTTGAAGTGCACTTGAATTTAGGAATTGATGTAAAAAAGTCAGATCAAATGATTCGTGCAACCATTGTAATGCCTCATTCAGCTGGAAAAACAAAACGTATAGCAGCTTTCGTAAATGCAGACAAAGAAAAAGAAGCAAAAGAAGCTGGTGCAGATATTGTTGGCGCAGATGATTTAATAGCCGAAATAGCAAAAACAGGAAAAGTAGATTTCGATATCGCGGTCGCAACACCTGACATGATGATTAAATTAGCAAAAGTTGCTAAAATTCTTGGACCAAAAGGAATTATGCCAAATCCAAAAACAGAAACCGTTTCACCAAATGTAAAAAAGATGGTGGAAGAATTAAAACGCGGTAAAGTAACCGTAAAAAATGATGCAACCGGAAATATTCATCAAGCTTTAGGAAAAGTTTCGTCTGATGCAAAAGCATTAAATGAAAATTTAGGTGCAATTTTAACAGCAATTCGCAAAGCAAAGCCAGCTTCCGCGAAAGGTACCTAT
>JAHFIO010000010.1 GCA_023246325.1 Candidatus Uhrbacteria bacterium
TATACGACTTGCCCTCGATACAGATGCGACCAACCCCATACCAATTGCTAAAGCTAAAAATGCTGAACTACCATAACTAACAAATGGTAACGTAACACCTGTGATAGGCACAAGTCCAAGCATAGACCCCATATTAAAAAACCCTTGTATGCCTATCCACGATCCTATACCAACACATATATATCGTCCAAAATCATCTGGTGCATCACGTCCAATTTTAAAAATTCGAAAAACAAACCAACCTAAAATAAAAATAAATACGCATGTTAAAAGAAATCCAAGCTCTTCTCCCATAATAGCAAATATAGAATCACCGGTTACTTCAGGTAAAAATAAATATTTCTGTCGCGAGTGACCATACCCTAAACCAAATGGTCCTCCTGAACCGATAGCTAAAAAACTTTGATTAATATGATATCCAACTCCCAGTGGATCTAATTCTGGATGTAAAAATGTCATGAATCGCGCAGCTCGATATGGCGTCACGTGTATAAGAAACCATAATCCCGCCACTCCCAATACTGACAAACAGACGAACCATATAAGAGGTGCTCCTGCAATTAAATACATACACAAAGCACTGCCTGCAATCACCATGGTAGAACCTGTATTTGGCTGCAAAGCAAGCAATGCCACAACCGTTCCTAATACGCAAATAAACGGAAGCAAACCCTGTGTAATATTTTTAGATCGTACATCACGCTGTACAGATGAAGCCAACCATCCTGCCGTATATAAAATAAAAGTTACTTTCACAAATTCAGAAGGTTGAAAAGCAATAGGACCAATTTGTACCCAACGCCCAGCGCCACCCAAATGAAGGCCAAGCCCAGGAATAAAAACAAGAACCAACAAAATAATACTCGCTATTAATGCAGCAAGTGCAAGCTGACGTAGATATCTATAATCAATATAAGATAAAACCAAAAAAGCACATACCCCAGGTAATAACCCATGCAATAATTGATTCTTGAAAAAAAACCAATTCGAATGAAATTTTTGTAATCCTGTTGGTCCGCTCGCTGACAATAACATCACGAGTCCAAATACCGTTAGCCCTATCAAGAGCCAAAGAAAAAGTGGATCTATAGGATGTCGTTTCATATCATACACGATCTACGAGTGCGAGTATGACGCCACATCCTGCCGATAATAATGAAATCATCCACACGCGAAAAACAATTTGCGATTCCTTCCAACCAATTTTTTCTAAATGATGATGCACGGGCGCGGAATGAAAAATTTTTTTTCCTCGAATTTTTTTCGAACCAACCTGCAGGATAACGGAAAGTGATTCTAAAACAAAAGGTAGACCAATAATAGGTAATAAAAAAGGTTGATTTGTAAGCATGGCAAGAATACCAAGAGCAGTTCCAAGTGACATGGCTCCCGTATCACCCATGAACAAACTTGCTGGAGGAACATTAAACCACAAAAACGCCATAAGTGCTCCTACTATACAAGATGCAAAAATAGCCAAATCAAATTTTCCTTGCGAAAAAGCAATAACCGCATAAGCAGTAAATGCTGCCATAAGTGGCCCTCCTGCTAAACCATCTAATCCATCTGTAAGATTTACAGAATTGGAAGTGGCCACAATGACAAAAGTAAATAACGGTATATATAACCAACCTAATACAAAATTTCCATAAAAAGGAATATGCATTACATCCCAACCAAGCTTAGAATAAAACCACCACGCACATGTCACCGCTATAAGGGTATATGAAATAAGCCTATGTCGTACGCGCAATCCTCCCCCTTTTGGTCCAATACGTTTGATATTTAAATAATCATCAAGTAACCCAACAAATGCTGCAGCAATAAGTGCACCCATTGGTAATATAGTTTGTCCTCTTGAAATAAAATTCCACGAGCAGGCAGGATTAGAAAATGGTGCCTTACATGAAACCCAGAAAAAAAAGGCGACAACGATAACCGTTAACCAAATTAACACTCCCCCCATAGTTGGGATTCCAGATTTTCCCGCATGCAATTCTGACATGATAGGAGCAGATTCTACAGTGCGAATAGATTTTCCCATTTTATATTTTTTCAATGTTCGTATAAGAAATGGTGCCCACGACAGTGCTAACAAAAAACAAAGAAATGCCAGAATAAGAAGTCGGATAATAACAAGATTAGTAAGAAACATATTTTAAATATTAATTTTAACAAGATAAAAAATTCCTATAGACCACACAAGCGTAAGCGCTAGCGAAAAACCTGTAATAGCTTTTGATGCAAGCGCATCCTGCCTATAGACGCCTGCAACCACGAGCGCATTAATAACAAGAATAGAAAGCATGATGGCTGGAAAAGAAAAAACCCATGGCCATGTACGTACATCATCTATACCAAGATACATCGTATAATGAAATGCAAGTACATTTGACCTCATGCCCTCTGGTATGAGGCGAGCAAAAAGATATGTGGCAGTAATACAGGTAAGTGTAATTGAGAAAATATTCGCATAACGAATAAAGGCATCACGCCATGCCAATTGTGCAGAAAAATTCCATTCATCCAAGCGCATGTGTATAGTGTACCTGTTTTGTTCATTAGACAGCAACTACCTCGGTTACTTCAGGAACCAGCTCGCGCAATGTGTCTTCAATACCAGCTTTAAGCGTCATTCCTGACATGGGACAACCGACGCATGTACCTTGAAAACGTACAGAAACAATACCAGTTTGTATGTCCATATCCACCAATTCAACATTCCCAGCATGCATAGCAAGGCCATCTCGAAGAGTATCAAGGACATTTTCAATTTCAATTAAAAGCTCGGGTTTTGTTTTAGACATAGTATATATGATATATGCCGAATATAGCTTATAACGAGCATATTGACAAGTTTGCCATATTTGTATAGGATATAGGCATACATTAATTCTATAATACATTTTTATGGCACATAAGAAAGCTGGAGGTTCTACTAGTTACGGCCGCGATTCTCAAGGTCAACGCCTCGGTACAAAATTATATGCAGGCGAAACTGCTAAAGTTGGTAATATCATTGTTCGACAACGTGGATCTAAAATTCGCGCCGGTGATAATGTTTCCATGGGTTCAGATGATACATTATTTGCAACTGCAAATGGTATAGTAAAATTTACAGATCGCAAAGTGAAACGTTTTACTGGCGCATTTAAATCTGTGAAATTTGCACACGTAGTTCCAACAAGCGCATAATTGGGGTCAGGCACCAAAATGGGGATAAGTTTAGTAATAAAACTTATCCCCATTTTGGTGCCTGACCCCAATTATGCAACACCACGCAATGCGCGTGCCAATAATCCATCTGATTTTTTATAACTACTCACGTGAAATACTTCACTTGATTTTACCCACTTTCCTTCAAAAATCGGTTCTTCTCCCTCTGCTAATGTTTCCGGTGTAACAAATTTTTCTTTTGCATCACTAGGCGCTTCTAATAAAAAGAAGTGAACTGTTTTTTGTATAAGTAATCCAACACGACGAAAACGAAATGTTATTCGTCCTAAAGGCATGACATATTTCAATCCATACAAGCCCGCCTCTTCTCCACATTCGCGAATGGCCGCATCACTAAAAGATTCTCCTTTTTCTACATGCCCCTTAGGAAAAGTCCATTTATGAAATGGATCCTTAATGAAAAAAAATTCAACAATACCCGTACGACGACGAAAAATAATACCTCCAGCAGAAATTTCTTTACGAAATTCTACAGGTATTTTATTTTTTAATCCGCTTGGTTTTAACGACTGATTTCGCACCGAGAAGTTCGAGTGCTTTATCAAGTTGTGAATCTCTTTTTGCATGTAGGTCATCTTGGGTTATATCAACCTGCACGTCAGGTTTTATACCCACTTTATGAATAGAATTTCCTTTTGGCGTTAACCACTCAGCTATAGTAATTTTAACCGCACTTTTATCTGGAAACTCGCTATAATCCTGTACCGAACCCTTACCAAAACTTTTCATTCCAACTATTTTTGCCATACCATAATCATGTAATGCACCAGCTACAATTTCAGACGCAGATGCAGAACCTTGATTCAATAAGATTATAGTCGGAATTCCCTTTAGTCGTCCACTCCCAGTTCCTGGTAATTGATCCACAATTTTCCCTTGACGTCTTTCTTGAACAACTATTTGATCACCCGTCCATTCGCCTGCCACGGCGGTTGCTTTATCTAAAAAGCCACCGGGATCATTTCGTAAATCCAATATAATACCTTTTACATTTTTTGCCAAAATCTCTTCTACAACTCTCAAAAATAAATCATCTGTATCTTGATTAAAACTTGTAATTTGAATACGAGCAATAGAATTTTTTTCCCATATTAATCGCACACTTTTTACAATAATGGCATCACGTATAATGGTATACTCTTTTGTTTCAATATTTTTCTTTTCTGTTTTATTTGGTAATTTTGTAATATGTACACGTCCTATAAACAATGATACAGGCGTGCCTTTTGCACCCCGAATATACGATACCGCTTCATCCGTCGACATATCTTGCGTACTTGATGCATTAATTTTTAAAATCAAATCTCCCGGTTTTAATCCTGCCTTGTCAGCAGGCAAATCTATCAAAGGGGAAATAATTTGTAATTGTCCATCAACGGTACTAATTTCTGCACCAATACCTTCAAATTTTCCTGACAAGGCGGTTGCAAATTCCTCAGCAGATTTTGGTTCAAAAAAAGTTGTATATGGATCATCCATTGCGGATGTCAATCCTGCCATGGCCCCATACATCATTTTTTTATCATCAACCGGTTGTAAATAATACCGCGATTTTAATTGTCGCCACAAATCCCAAAATTCATTAAAATCCGCTGAAGTATGTATATCAGAAGGAATATCGGTTTCCACATTTTGTACGCTGCTTAATACATCCTTCGATGTATTCGTTTTTGCTATCGCGGTATTAATTGTGGCAATAGCATATCCGCATCCAAATGACAGATTTATAATAATAAATATACCTATAATGCCTTTTGTATTTCGTACGTGCATACCGTGAGGATACTTCATGAACGCGTACAATTCAAGTACAAAAAAGCTCAGAATTATTTCTGAGCTTGACGACCTCTATACAATCCTCCTTCGCATTCCTCCTCAACTTCAAGTTGAATTTTCTCCTCCTGCAATGTCGGCAGGATGGTGTTCAACTCCGCAATTCTCACTCGACGTTTTTCTTCGCGGGATATTTCGGGGACTGGTGCAGAAGGTGTTACTTCCTTTTTTTTCTCACGAACGAACATAGCCGCTGTATATGTTTCAAATAGCCATTTGATCATTCTAGAGATACCGATACTATCAACAATACATATACCCCCAATAAAAATATACAACAAAATCTTTACTAACCAGTGAATAGGCCAGCCGAAAACAAACCACCCTAACATATCTTCAGTGGGCTTATGCTGTTTATGCTGCCCATCATTATTTACAACTGTAATCGCTTTAACAGCTATATCATCCGGCTTAAATAACATATCCCCAAATGTAGCTGGAACAAGTATGAAATACGTGAATTTACCCAACCAACTTAAATCAGCATACTTTTTCTGATCAAGGCTTACTACAATACTTGTCACCATTGCATAATTGATCATGCCAACAATAAAATATGCAATCACTCCAAATAGTATATAAAAAAACCATTCCATGATAAACTCCTTTGTGAAAGTACCTCGCAAACCTTAGCAGGTTCCTGTATACTGTCAACAATGCATACGCCCCCTTTTCATCGCCGTATCCTACCCTGGGTTTTCGTCCTTTGTTTTTTAGCCATAGCACCTGTCCTTGTTTTTTATACGGCAGGATATAGATATAATTCAAAAAAAGGATATGTCGAAAGAAATGGAACCGTGATTATAGATAGCATCCCAAAAAAAGCTTTCATCACACTTGATGGAAGAAATATTGCGGACGTATCCCCTATCACTATTCAAAATATGCCTACGGGCATCCATCATTTTAATTTACAACTCCCTGGATATTATTCTTGGGAAAAATCGCTTGATATACATCCAGACATTGTGACTTTTTTAAATACTATTCGCTTATGGAAAAAATCTGATCCTATACTTATAACAACTGGAACAATTGATCTCGTATCATGGTCACCAAATAATGTATATCTCCTTATTGTCTCACATACAACAACAACCACACATTTTCGTATAGAAGATACGCGGGGGAATATTCGTACGTCTGGAACTTTGATACTATCACCAAAAAATATACACGCGATGTGGTCAACAGATGCTTCCGCAGTTTTTGTTGAATCAACTATGGATGGAATATCCTGGCTTATCAATACATCACGCAATCAACCTCCGCTTGATCTACCAAGAGCACAATATCGATTTACGCCAAGTGAACTTATCGGCAATGACGGAAAAGCAATTATTTCAATTCAATTAAGTGATGGCACCATGCGACGTACTCCTTTAGGACAGCATATCGATATTGGACAAAATGCTATATTACAAAATGTCACAAGTACACATGACGCTATTTTAATTTTTACGCAAAATCCTGATACAGGAATTATTCTTCCATCTGGGTCATGGAAAATAGCAGAAGAAAATGAATCGACAGTTTTATTACGAGATGGATCGCGCTGGCTCTCTGTTCTTACACAATCACAACTCCCAGAATCGCAATCAGCTCAAGGTGATATAGTTCGTTCGATAAAAATTTCCGGTATACGTACCGTACTCCTTATTCAAGATTCAGAAATTTGGAAATGGGATTTGATTCATGAACCAGAATTACTATTACGACAAAGTGAGCCGATTATAAATGCAGGATGGCAGTATATGGGTAATGATATTTTTTATGCAACAAAAAAAAATGTATACGCCTTAAACTTAGATGCACGCGATGGATATGTATCAACCAACTTAGCAACATTTGATACTATTCAAGATATAACCGTTGGTGCAACGGGTATCATAACTGTGGCAGGTACAAAAAATTCTACAACAGGATTGTGGAATATCGAAACGGAATAATACAACCTCACAATTCCACCAAACTATTATCTCCCAAAACTAATCTATGTCCACGTGGCATTGTATTTTTGGAGGAATTCACAGCTGCTTTTGCTCCAATAATTGAATCTGTAATACGTTCGCTACAAAATATTTTTGCATTTTCCATAATAATAGAATGTTCAATTTCTGGTCCTTGAATAAGAACCCCATCTCCAATAGATGTATACGGACCAATATATGCATGATCAATTTTACAATTTTCACCTATAATAACGGGGCCACGCACCAATACCTCTGGACCAATCACCGTACCACGGCCTATACAGACCTTGCCTTGAATAGAGGCGCCGGGTTTTAATTCACCTTCATTTTTCATCTCCGAAACATGCATTTCATCCAGTAATAGTGCATTCCCTTCTAATAGCGCATCTGGCGTCCCGGTATCTTTCCACCAACCCGTTATTTCCTGCGTTCCAATACGCGCATTCTGAATAAACCAAGTAATAATATCTGTAATTTCATATTCACCACGTGCAGATGGTTTCATTGTTTTAAATGCCTCAAAAAACTTATCATCAAAAAAATATAATCCCGTAATGGCAAATGGAGAAGATGGATTTTCTGGTTTCTCATGTGCACGCACCAGCTTTCCTGTTATATCAAATTCTGGCACCCCAAAACGATTCGGATCTTTTACCCGCGCCAAAGCTATCATGGCATTATATCCTTCGGATTCATATGTATGTCGTAATGTTTTTATGCTTCCAGCCATTACATTATCACCAAGATAAAATACAAATGGCTCACCACTCAAATATGCGCGCGCATTATTCACGGCATGTGCAATGCCAAGCGCGCCACCCTGTTGTTCAAGATATGTTATCTGCGCACCATAGCGCGACCCATCTCCAATACGCGAAGAAATTTCTACATCACCTAAATTTACATTTATAATTATTTCTGTAATTCCTGCTTCAACTAATTTTATAATGGCATATTCCAACATCGGCTTATTTGCAAGTGGCAATAAGTGTTTATTCAATGTATGCGAGATAGGACGCAAACGTGTTGCGCGACCTCCAGCTGCAATTAAAGCTCTCATACGGGTTCATTCGCACCGCCCAAACCATACTGTGATTCATAATACTGTGTATACGAACCGTTTTTAATTCTTGTCCACCATTCTCGATTATTTTTATACCATTCTATAGTTCTTCGTATACCATGCAAAAAAGGTACGGCAGGATGCCAACCAAGTTCATCTTCCGCCTTTCTAAAATCAATAGCATATCGCGCATCATGTCCTGGACGATCTTTCACAAATTGCAACATATCAATGCGCGCACCCATTTCAAATAAAATAATTTCTGCCAATTCTATATTGGCACGTTCAGCGCGTCCACCAAAACAATATGTTTCTCCCATCCTGCCGTGTACGAGGGCTGCATAAATACCATAACAATGATCTTCCACATATAACCAATCTCGGATATTCATCCCATCGCCATATATAGGAATTTTTTTTCCTTCCAGAATATTTGTAATCGCAAGTGGAATAAATTTTTCTGGAAAACAATACGGTCCATAATTATTTGAACAATTCGAAATAGTAATAGGTAATTTATATGTATGAAAAGCCGCGCGTACAAGATGATCAGACGATGCTTTTGATGCCGAATACGGACTGCGTGGATCATATGCAGTATTTTCACGAAACATCCCATGTCTACCTAATGAACCAAATACTTCATCGGTCGAAACATGATGAAAACGAATATAGGCATTTTTACGACATGCATCTAAGAGTGTTTGCGTGCCTAATACATTCGTACGAACAAATGACATCGGATCATCAATCGAACGATCCACATGCGACTCAGCAGCAAAATGCACTACCGCATCAACTTTTTTTACTATATCATTCACAATTTCTACATCACAAATATCTCCTTTTACAAAAGCAAAGCGAGGATTTTGTTCAAGTTGTTTCAAATTTTCTAAATTTCCCGCATATGTCAGTTTATCAAAAACAATCACACTATCTTCTGGGTGATGTTCAAGAACATGATACGCAAAATTAGTACCTATAAAACCTGCCCCACCCGTTATGAGTAATCTCATAGATCCATTTCACCATAAAACAACAGGATTGGGAATAGCGATGCACCCTGATAAAAAAGCTCCGGAATTGGAGCTATATATTGACACTGTATCCCACTACATTAGGAATTTTTATGAATATAATTCCACAGTAAGCTGCATGCATACCCTACAGCAAAACCTATACAGGATGCGAGTGAGACCAAAAAAAGTGCTTGTGTCCAAATAAATGGACTCACAATTAAAGCCGGTCGAATAAAATGCACATTAAACACAAAATCAATATACGCTTGCGCCCAACCAAGAGCAACGAGTATTGACCATGCAACATGCATAGTACCTGCTACCAATCCTACGACGAGACCAACTTTTTGGGGAACAATTTTTTGCATAAATGTAGTATAGCATACAGAATCCAAGTCACGCATCCTGCAATCACCATACTTCCTAAAATATCGGCAGGATGGTGCACACCCACAATAATTCTCGATGCGCCTATAAGCATTGCTATAGCGCACATATACCATCCAACTTTTTTATTTTCTGATAGCACAAGTGCGGCCAGTGCAGATGCAAGTAACATATGATCGGATGGAAAACCATTATCAGGCGCATGCGGAATAAGCGGAACAAAATTCCCTACAACAAATGGACGTGGATCAAAATAAAAATAACTTGAAATTTTTGCGATAATAAAAATAATTGGTAACGTGATGCACATACGAATCAAAAACGGTTTTTGTTTTTCTTTTAACAATCTATTCACAAAGATTCCAGTCAAACCAATCAAAAAAAATATTAAATATTTTGCACAAAAAATAAAAAAAAGTTTCTTAAATTCAGACATAGAGGGAGTATATCATAGCGTTCCATTCTTACGACGCAAATCAACCGTATCTACAAATGCTTGTAAAGATGTTTTTGAAAATACGTATGAATATCTTTCTTGTAATTTTTTGGGACTTGCAACTATACCATATGTCATCAGTCGAGCCATGGGAGGTGCTGTATTCGATAATCGCAATGTCCACAATACCCAAAAAATTGCTCGTAATAAAAATCCGGGTACATATATAATAGGTTTTTTTTGTGTGTGCGCCATTTCTGCAATACTCGTAAAAGAATCTGGAACAAGATTATACGTTCCTTCAATCTCCATATCTTTCAAAATAAGATATAGTAATGCCTTCACATCATCTTCGTATATCCACTGAACCTTCATATCTACACCATCAACCGCAAGCGCAATGGGTGCTTTTGTAAAAGTAGATATGACACTCCCCGGTTTATAATATGTTGGTCCAACTGCCGTGCACATACGCACAATAACCAATTTCATATCTTCACGCTTAGGCATTTCAGCACATGCTTCTTCAACAGTTTTTTTATGCTTCCCATACACATAATCATTTGGTCGTAATGGTGTTGTTTCTTCTATCCATAATTCATTAAACGTATTCGCTCCATATGTAGACGTCGAACTATATTGCAAAAATTGTTTTACACTCTCGCATGCATTCGCAGCTATAAACACATTCATTGATCCATCTACATCCACCGACCTTTCGAATTCAGCATCATGCTGCGGATTCATAAGATATGCTAAATGAATGACTCGATCTGGTTTTTCTTCTTGCACAATACGATGACACGCCTCACTATCTGTCACATCAAGCAACCGAAAAATAAAATGCGATAATACCTTTTGCCTCTCCATCATATGGACATCACATCCTACAACATCCTGCCCCAATGAAGTAAAATGCTCGACAAGAAAATTTCCGACATATCCTGACGAACCTGTAATAAGTATTTTCATAGATGTATGCGTAATAAAAATGTATGCGTTGCTTCTACGAGCAATCCAAAAACAAACCAGAGCGGAAAATAATCCAAACGAATTTTTCCATGTATATGCCAACCCCGTACATATTCCCATGGATTTTTTTTACAAATCCATATATATACGGTTGCAGCTATATATTCTACACACAAAATAACAACTGCGTATACTATGCCTCGAACAATAGTATGTGCATGCTGTATATATATATGAAGTGGTTCAAATCCTATGGGGAGCAATACACCGTATATAGGAAACATCCACAATGTGGTATGTGCGGGCATGCAATACTCTTTGCGCAATAACGCTTTAATGCCAGTAAAAAAAATTTCTGCAGTTATACCAAGGCAGAGATACACAAGTGCACGAATACCAATTGACATATGAGTAGCTTAAACTGTAATATGACATGAGGCAAATTATGAAAAAAGTAAAAGAGAACTGTTCCATCGAAACAAAATGTGTTCCCTGTACAGGAAAATGAAACCGCTCCCACAACTAGATGCAGAAAAATTTTTAAAAGAAATTCCAAAATGGAACATATCTGAAGATGGCCTTTCCATTTCTCGTTCGTATATCTGTGATGATTTTATGCATGCGCTCTATATTGAAATTTCGATTGCGCTCATTGCAGAACGAGAAGGTCACCATCCAGACCTACATCTCACACAGTATAAAAATATACGAATAGATCTTACAACTTTTGCTGCGAAAGGTCTCACCATGAACGATTTCGTGCTAGCAAAAATGATTGATACAATTCTTACATAAAAATCCCGACTTTCGCCGGGACTTTTTTTATTTCTTCTTCTTTGGTTTCTTCTTTTCTTTTCTAGCGGATGTTCCTTTTGCCATAAAAATAATGTACGTGAATTATATAGACAGTATACCATATAAAAAAAGCTCTACATATCCGTACGATATCTAGAGCTGAGAATTTTTTCGTGCATACACCAATCTTCCATACATCACGCGTAATGTTGCAGAAAAAAATCCACGTTTTTCTAAATCGAGAAACGCTTTCAAAATAAGTCCAGCGCCCATATCAGCGTTCAGTTCATTCCCACGCGCATCGTACATTCCTTTCACTGGGATTCCTTTTCGCAATCCCGCAATACGCTCAATCACATGCACAAATTCTTCCGTGCAACCATGTGCATATTCCCAGCCATCATTGAAATATATTTCTTCTACAGAAGAATTGATAAGCGTAAGCCACAAAAGCATAAATTGATCCTGCGTCCACATACGTGAAGCTTGCGTGCCATGTGTCGCAGACTCAAAAAAAGTTGGAGACACAACGGGCAATCTACCAGGCAATCGATATGCGACATGTCTAGCGAATGTATTGCCATCAAAAACATTCACTGGTTTAACGCGTTCTGAAATAAAATTTGATGATAATTTTTCAGCATCCGCTATATGCTTCACACCAAATTGTTCCAACACGGTATACAATTGTTTGCCAGATACAATGGGTGAGCTCGCATAGGCGAAACGAGTACACACAGATCGATATGCAGTGAGAACGAGCTCTACTTCAGCACGTTCATGTGGCGTCACTTTCACAAATCTATCATGTGATTCAACTGTATACATTTTCTACTCCATTTTTAAAAAAGTTCTATCCACATCCTGCCGTATTAACACTTCCTCGTCAACTCATTTTATATTTTCATCCACCAAAATCCGGATCAAAATTTCAAGTACGTACTTCAAGTTCTTTTTGTTTTCTCAGAAGAGTATATGCATGATTTATTTTTTTCATCTTATCATTAGCTGCATCTCTTTCTTCTATACTCACCGTATCAGGATGATATTTTTTTGCCAATCCTCGATATATTTTAGTTATATTTGATAATGATTCATGCGCATCACATTCCAATATACTCATAGCCCATTCAATGGTACCACCCGCATAATCCCATGCGCTCTTTCCAACTTTTGGTCGTAAAAACTCTTGTTTTTTTGTACGAATATATTCTATATCCTGCAGAATATTCTGCAATCGATTTGTACAAGATATTAAAATTTCTGGATCCCGCTCACCGATTCCCTGTAATAGTATTTCTAATTTTTTCACACGTGTCTCGATATGTTCAGGTATACGTAAAAAATCTTCCTCTTTTCCTAATTTTGGTTTTGTATCAAATCGATCCATCATCATCTCACGTACCTCACGATGTATTTCATGAATACATTGCATTTCTATATCTTCAAATCCCCATAAAAATGGTTCAGCGATATATTGCTTAAATCGTGACTCTTCTAATGTAAGCACGGCACATAATTCAATTTTTCTATCTGAGTCTATATTCCAATATTCAATCATTTGAATTGCGTCGCGAATTTGACGTGTTGTTCGTGAAATAATGGACTGTGAACTATCCATCCCTTTTCGCTTTGGATCGCGTGCGCGCTCTGCAAAATAAAATAATGCATATCCTGCATTTTGAACTTTTTCTTGAATATAGGGAGTAAAATGATCTATGACTCTTTCCTCTATGCCCACCATTTGCTTGCGACATTTTTCACGAATCTCTGTATCATGAATTTTTGTAATATCTTCTAGAACAAGATGTACACGATCTAATATATGCTCCGGATGAACCATTGGTTCATCATCATACATAAACGCACTCTCTGCATCATATGCTATATGTGGTGCTCGTATATACGTACGTTTTAATTCACTTTCAATATCATATATTTCCTGTTTTATTTTTTGTTCAGTATCAAAATCTGATTCTATATCTGCTTTTGCAGGATTAAACTGTTCAGACCCTTCATCCATTTCATCCTCCCAATGATGCATATTATATTTTGGCATACTGCAAGTATACCATTATCGCAATGGTCTATTAAAATCATATTCTCCACTCGTATGAAGAAAATCTCCTTTTTCATATGTATACACAATGGGTGTAGCTTCTGGTAAATCTATAAACGCAATATCATCATCCGAAATTTCTTCTATATGTTTTATCATTCCTCGCAAAGAGTTTCCATGTGCACACACAATAACACTCTCCCCATTCTGCACACGAGGTAAAATCTGTTTTTTAAAACAAGGAAGCATGCGTGCATGCGCCTCGCGCAAACTTTCTCCTTTTGGGGGCTTCGTAGCGTATCCCCTTCTCCATCCCAATACCTTTTCTTCTCCATATTTTTTTTCAGCTTCTTTTTTTTCCATTCCTTGCAAAATGCCATAGTAACGTTCATTTAATGCTTCGCTATCAAATATAGGAATATCATCTGGTAAACAAGCTGAAGAATTACACAGCCATGCATATTTTTTTCCTCTATCCGTATGTTGCACTATACCAGTTCGGTTCTGTCTCGACAGGATAATAGTTAATGTCGCCTGCGCTCGTTCTAGTTTTGATGTAAATGCCGCATCAAAATCAAATTTTTTACAATGTTTTGCGCATATCTCAGCTTCATCTACCCCATGTGAAGACAAAGGAACATCTACCCAACCTGTAAATCGATTATGTACATTCCATCTTGATTCACCATGTCGAACCAAAACGAGTGTGCCATTTTTTTGTTTTTTCATATGAACGAAGTATATATGAAAATAATATTACATCAAAATCTCTTTATATACTGCAGGAACAGATGCTATCCCTGACTCAGAATTATAATGCCCCATTCCAGACTCCACTATAATTTTTGCATTAAATCTGTTTTTCAAAAATTCCATATTTTCTTTTGGTATCCATCTATCGTTGTCAGAAAAAAAACCAACAATATTTGAACAACATTTTTTCACTTTTTCATCATCTATAGGTGCAACTAACCAAGGATGAATAATTTTTTTCTGACCATCGGTTAATCCGAAAACAGTTTGTATAACAGGTGCAACCAAAATTATTTTTCCTATATGTGATATGCCGCTTATACTTTCTGCAAAACGTAATGCAACCTGCCCACCTAAACTATGTCCAACGATCAACGTTTCACTATCAGGATTTTGTATCGTTTCTTTTGTATACAACATCCACTCAGCAATAATGGGAAAATCAGAATGCGGTAATTTAAGAATAGTCACGGCCCATCCTGCCGCGTGCAGCTGATCACGTAACCAGGGTCGAAATCCCCCCTCTGGTTTTCCGCCCCATCCATGAATCAAATATGCGTGTTTCATAAAAATATAATTGCAAAATATTCAGTGACTACCAATGCATATGCAATACTTCATCATATACATATATTATGATATCCTCTATATATGAACAAGCCCTACCTACCGTCATCATGGCATCGTACTATCCCTCGTTGAGGATTTTTTTGATAATATACACTGTATAAAAAAAATAGTCCTCAACGAGGGCTATTTTAATAAAAATAAAATACTATATATGAACATACCAAAAAACGTTATCGTAAAAAAAGGAAATCTTATCGGTCCTACACTTGCCATATTTTGTGGCGTACACGGAAATGAAAAAGCAGGTATTATGGCGGTCAACCGCA
>JAHFIO010000011.1 GCA_023246325.1 Candidatus Uhrbacteria bacterium
ATAAATATCTTTTCAACGTTGCCGTATCTTTATAATCAATTGTTTTTGCATTGGCCCTGGTGAAAGGGCATTCTTTATGCATTAATTTCTTTTTCATCATATATGTTTAATCTTTAGAATCTGGCGCATTTCTTTGTCACAATCCACTCTTCCTCCTCAACGTACCAACAAGTACGTTTGCGTCGGTCGAGTGATTGCTCCTCGAACTGCATCCAGATTCTAAAGATTTTTTTATTAATTTATTATATTTGAAATGTTTTAAAATGGAATATCTTCGATGCGGATTTCGTTATCCCCCATTCCTTGATCAATTTTTTGTGTAGATGGGGCAGTATTTTGTTGAATCGTATGTGAATACGTTGGCGCTGGTTTAGAATATCCAGTCGACCCACTTGAAGATCCAGACGGAGGTGACAAAATAATCATATTCTCACATACAATTTCTGTACGTTGACGTTTTTGTCCATCTTGTGTTTCCCAATCACGTGTCTGTAAACGACCTTCCACATATGCTTTTTTTCCTTTAGCTAAATACTGTCCGCAAATATCTGCTAATTTTCCCCATGCAACAATAGTATGATATTCAGTTCGTTCTTGTTTTTGCCCTGCAGAATCCGTCCATTGTGAAGATGTCGCAATAGAAAAATTGCACACATTCTGACCTGTAGGAATTGTTCGTAATTCAGGATCACGAGTTAAATTCCCAATAATCATGGCACGATTTAAATTCATATTATATAAGATCAACTAATGCTGACTCGATTTTTTTATCCACTTCTTCATCTGTTAATGCAACTTCTTTTTCTGGAGTTTCTAATCCTGCCTCGAGAGCAGCTACACCTGAATGCATTTCTTTCTTTTCTGATGTTTCAGATGACGATCGTTTACGAGGACGATCTTCTTTATTATCCAAATTCACTTCAACGAATTGGATCATATCAAATTTACCATCACCAACTTCATCCGCCTTCACAATAAGATGTCGCAATACTTCCGAAGAAATACGCAAAGACATATCAATTGCTTTCACTGCCTGTGTATCCGCATTCAAGCGGATAAGAATATAGTGTCCATGTCGCACATTCTTTATAGGATATGCGAAACGCAATTTACCCAATCGATCCGACTTTGTGATGCTTGCTCCATTTTTTTCAAGGAGGGCTTTCACAGTTCCTTCAACAGTTCCGATTTCATCATCAGTGAAAGTTGCAGGAATGATATAAAGGAGTTCATACTCCCGACTTCGTGCTTCCATATAATTTCTTGATATGTCCCACCCCCGGAAGGGCGTGGGCTTATCCTGTATATTGAGATCTTTTTAAAACGATGATATGCGAAGTTTTGGAGTCTCAACGCGACGCAAGTGTACTTTTTGTACACTGAGGAGTCGTTGAGACGAAAAACCAGCAGATCACGTTTTTAAATGGTCTCCTACAGCAGGATATTGGCCAATCAAGTATTAATAATTAGTAGGCAAACTGTATGGGAAAGTGGGCTTTCTGTCAAGGAATATGATGACAAGGCCCCCACATATGTATATCGTGTTCCTGCGTACACATTTCATGGCTTCTCCAAAAAGAAGGACATCCGGCATATGGTGCTTTTCCTTCGCCTAGAAAATCTTCTTCAGATGGCAATCTAAAATCTGCTTTTATTTTTTCCGGCAGGATATTGTATAATTCTTCATCATCTTGCCACGTTCGTTCACGAGAAAAAATATTTTTATGTTTTTGAATGGCATTCAGCAAATTTTTATATGTATCTTCAATTTCAATATCAAGCATATTATCAAGATCGATATCAGAATTCTCTAATCCTGCCGCTGTAGAATAAGCGATACAAATAGGACCTACACTTGTCTTTCTGTTTTTATAAAAAGCAGCACATCGCTTCATCATGTTTTCATATACTGGTAGCTCATGAATTTCTTCACCCCATAATTTCACATCATCCAACCAACATCGATTATCCATTTTTTGATCACGATGATATCGAATCAATGTACGTAATTTTTTTATTTCTTCTTTCATACACATAGTATAACAAAAACCCCATCAGTTAAAATGGGGTACGGCTTAAAAAGTAATCGTCTGATATGGCGCTTGATCAAAAAATACATCATTTCGCCAATCGCACGTTCCACCTGTCGTAAGCGTTAGCGATCTATGCGTTTTTGTATTCAGTGCCCAAATAAAAGCACCTTTTGCAAGTTTGTTTCCATCTGGAGTTTGAGAAAAGACTTGGAATACATCCTCACTAATCGCCCAAGGCCTACTATAAATGAGATTTGTGATAAAACCTGTATATCCATGATCATCTAAATCGCTCACAAAAAAAGATGTTTCTATAAACTGAAATGTAATGCCATCACTTGGCACGCCAGCAATTACTGCTTGTAACGTAAACACATTCCCCTTATTCACAATAACGGTATGATTTCTAAATGCAATAACAACATATGAAAATTGTGAATCTGAGTCTACATGTGACACGTACAAGTTTGCGCCTGTGACTGCGTCAGTAATACTTACATCTGATGCTTCGAGATTAACTGCATCCTGCCGAAGTTTGAAATAGGCAAGGGTGATACCAGCAGTTTTTTTGATTTGATACACAAATTGCTTTATGGCGATGCCGTCACCATTCGTGGTAGCAATTTGCGCTTTGAGCAAGTCTTGATCTGTATTCAATCCGAGTGTAGAGGGGATAGAAAGTTGCGTTACCGTTGGTTGACCAGTACCATCCGTCACTCTTGGCAGGATACACGTATCAACGACTGATGTATCAACTACACCCGCATCAGCAATAACAACGGGTTTTGGTGTGATTTTTCTATCATCACGAAGTACGCTTTTCGCGCAACCAAGTGTAAAAATGAAAATGAGTAAAAGCACAATTCGCGATTTCATTTGATTCCTTTTGTGAAAGTTCGAAACTCTATTCAACCTATACAAAATAAAATTTTTTGTCAATAGTAAAAATTCTCCTTGCTGCGTACAAAAAAATACCCCGACTTTTGTCGAGGCACAGAAACTACTGAAACGTCACAAGCTCATATGGAACCGTATCAAAGAACATGTCATTTCTCCAATCGCACGAACCAGTTTTGCCAAGTACATTTGATGAATGAGATGACGATCCATTCGCCCAAATGAAAGCACCAGGGACAAGTTTATTTTTGCCTGACGTTGGCACAGATACATGATAAATGAAATCACTCTTATACCATCCACTCGCGGTTACTTGATTGGTGATATACCCAGTATATCCCTGATCATCCTCTGTATTGAAATGAAAGGACGTGATAACCGATTGCGCTGAACCGTTGGCACTTTGAGAATCACCCACATATGCATGCAAGGTGTATTCCTTACCCCATCTCTGAATTTCATTCTGCGTGTGAAAAGATACAACAACATATGATGTGAGCGAAGACATATCTGTATTTGTTGCAGTCAAATCTGCTCCAGTCACAGCATCCGTAATGGATATAGCAAATTCATTCAAATCTTCCGCATCCTGCCGAAGACTGAATTCTGAAAGCATAAGTCCCTGCGTTCGTGTAATTTCGTATACCATTTGCTTCACAACATGCCCCGTTCCACTCGTCATCCCAAATTTGACACGAAGCAAGTCGTGATCAAAACCAATAAACGCGGTTGGCGAAATAGGCAATTGCGTAAACGTAGGCTGACCTTCAAACCCAGACGCTCTTGGTTGAGTGCAGGATGCAGTCGGCGTTGCGGTTGGTACTTGAGTATTTGTCGTTGGTTTAGTAGTCGGCACATTTTCAAAAGTGGCTCTTTCCACTTTATGCGAACATGCGATACCTAACAGCGTGAAAAGAACAAGACTCAAACGTGTTTTCATGTTTTCTCCTTTATCAAAAGTTCATGGACTTATTTCAACATACAAAAAATTGGTTAAATTGTCAATAGCCGTTATTCTTTAATAATCAAATCTTAATTTTAGTCTATCATATACCTCAGATCGATGGGCAATTTTAATAATATATACTTGAGATTTTTCAATTTTAAATATTACACGATATTCCCCTACTCGTAATTTACGATATCCTTTTAAGGATTTTCTTAAATGTTTGCCAAAAATTTCTGGATGAAATTGTAATTTTTTTTCAATTTCAAATTTAATTCTTTGTTTTATTGATATATCTAAATTTGAAATATCAATTTTAAGAACTTTTGTATGATACAAAAGCTTATATTCTATTTCCATGCAGAGGCGTGAGATATATATCTAGCTTTTTTTGTATCTCGTTCATTTGCCATTTCAATAAGTACAGCATCTTCTTCCATCTCAATTGCAATATCCAATAACTCAAGAACTTTAGAAGAAGCTGATATTTTATCTCTTTTTGCAAGTATTTGAATAATATCATCAATTTTTTGTGGAACGGAAATATTAATTCTATGTTTTGTTGTGGGCATATATGTAAGTGTAACATCGGTGTTACACCTAAGTCAAACAAAAAAAGTCCGTGAGTTTTAGTTCTCACGGACGAAGAGGAAGCGATCTTTCGCGTCCCAACGACGATGTTCGCGCATAACGATGAGTTTACGAAACCCTTTTTCATTGCCACGCAATACAGTAACATAGGTTTCATTTCGCACACGAACGAAATCACCAAGTGCTACAGTATTATACTCGTTATCGAGAAGATTGTATTTCCACAAACCAAAGGCATATGCTTCCAAATGGATAGCGGGACGATACCCATATTCTTTCATCTCATGAATAATTTCGTTTTTATACATATGCAAACCAAATTGCTTGATAAGCATCACACAATTTCGTGCAGTATAGTCGATGGGAGGACATGCGGATTCATCTCGTTCAAAACGATTTCCATCAAACTCGTTTGAAACGTCGGTAAGCGATGGAGTGTATAAAAGCACCTCTTCTCGTGACCAAATGGGATCATACTGAACATATACGAGACTTTCACCCTCGCGAAGTGTGGGTGTAGAATCCTGGTCGATGATGGTATTCATTCATTTTCTCCGTTGCTATTTGTATGTATACATATATAAAAGATCGAATATACAAACTAGCTTAAATTTGACTAATTGTCAAGTATGCTGTAAAAATTCAGCGTCCCTTTCACCCAAAACAAATCCGAGGCAACAATGTCAGCAGATCCATACCGTACTTCTAGCGATCTAGGCGAACCCGTTCTTGATCCAAAATTCTCCGCATTCGTTACATATAATCGAAGGACAACGAAAGAGTTGGAAAAAGTATTAAATATTCATATTTTTCCTGATATAGACAATGACATAGAGACTCCGCTGTTTTTTCCAACTGGACCTTGTGAATACGCATCGCGTGTTGATCGTGACATGACATTCACGACCATTGCATTCGATGAAGAATGGACGGATCAAGTAGTTCTAGACACTCTATTTGATAAGCAGTTGCGACCAGCAACTTTTGAAGAATTTATCTCTTTCCTTTCAGTTGAAAGTAATCGAAAGGAATTGTCCGATATAACACTTGTTGCTCTTGGCTCTACCATGGTTCTTCAAGACGAAGATGGTAGTGCATATTATGCCGTAGCCTGTTATAGTTATAAACCTCATATTGGACATATTTTGGAAACCTCTACATATGATGATGACGGAGAATGGTCTGCAGACAACCTCTTCCTTGCCGTCCCCATCAACTCCTAAAGACTTTTCACAAAGTCTTTTTTTTATTTTAAATATATTTTTGAATAAAAAAAATGGGTCAGATTTTGACCCATAGAAACTCATCATACTCATCCCACTTTTCAGGGATAGTTGTAGCTTTAAATGTACGATTCGGATATTCACAAGTAAGTTTTGCCACACATTTTTCTTTAAATTCATCGTAATATACAGAAGACCCAAGCGCTATATAGTCACTATATAGCTGTATATCAGGAAAAGTTTTAGCAAAACAATATGCTTCAATATGTGTTGCGGGACGATACCCCCTTGCAACCATTTTCGAAATAGCATCTGTAGAAGAAGTTTCTTTCGCTAGCCCTTCCATCATCATTGTAAGTTTTTTTGGCGCATCGTCCACAGCGACACATGTATTATGTTTAAGCCATACATAATCCCCACATAAAAGTTTAGACACACCGTCTTTAGAAAATTCTTCTTCGAGAACCTCCATTTCTTTCGGCATGGCATATGTAACATCAACTACATATTGCTGAGGAACATGATGCACAAGAGATTCTGGAATTACTGATAGTTGCGGCACTTTTTGCACCGAGGATTCTCGATTCACTGGTTGTATCGGGCGATGCGTTTTTCCTGGTTTTTTAAATTTTTCAAAAAAATGCTCCACTCGCTCGACCGCATCCATAAAAAGATATATTGATATAATCAGTATAGCTTGCAACGATTCCACAAAAGATAATTTTATCTGTGTATCTTCCGTTTTTTCATCTTTCAAAGATGCACGTTTCTCTTCTCTTCTGCTCATGCTTTCCTCCTAACAAAAAACCTCATCATGCAGGATGAGGTTAGCAGTCTTTACGAAATGAGTCAACGCATCCATCCTGCCGATAGGAAAAGTGATACCAGGTTTCGAACCATTGCCATTGTCGCACTCTTGTTCCGTAATGAAGTTCGTCATAATTTAGTTCGTATTTTTTATACGCAGAATCATGAATCGTGTATAAATCATACCCATCGAATTTTCTGAATCCGGTAATAAGTATGACGTGCTGATCTTCGAATGTCACAACACCCTTCGTATTTCCCATTTCAATGTATAGCATCACAGGACGACCATTCGAAAGTTCGATCTGTATTTTTTCTCGTGGCAATATATCATGTACGTATAGATGATATATTCCCATACGATTCATAGTCGACCCCGGATACCATCCTTTATTACAATGTATGATGTCAGCAGGATGAGAATCTCGCGTCAATCGACAGCAAGATGTTGCATCTGGTGTTGCATAGGAAGCAACTTCACATACCGATCTTGTATTACCAAGATACGTTGAAATCATTACAATGTCTGCGGCCCAACACAAATTACTGTGACCTGGAGGCAAATATGAAACAAACTGATCAATAAACGGCACGGGAAGTTGAATACCATCCTGCCGAATGGGAAAATCTTTTACTTTTCCGAGTGTCGGATATGTAATTGATTTATCCGTATCAACAGAAAAATAAAAATCAGAATTTTTTTGTTGCGTATATACGGTTGTGCAACATAAACATGGTATAGCAAGCAAAAAAAGTAAAAGTAGTCTGGTGGCATGTGCGGCTGTTTTCACGGTGTTTCCTTTTTGAATGTACTTCATAAACCGTAGCAGGAGGTGGAAAAAAATGAAAGTTTCATGTACGCTTACACCTATGCAACATTTTCTCGTATTTGGAAATCATCCACGACTTTCACTCGCCGAGTTTAAAGCTATTCGGCAGGATATAGAAAAGCCAATGATCATTGGCTCTGCTGCAATTGTACAAGACGCAAATTGGAATGGAGATATTTTAATGCAACGATTAGGTGGTACGGTAAAATTGGGTGACATTGTAGGTACTTTGGCTATTGACGCATGCGATGCAGATGCAATTTTTGCTTTAGTAGATTCGCGATTACGACGTCCGTCAGTTGATTTTGGTTGGACGGTTTTCGGTGGATCAAAAGGTTTCGCATATACATTGTCGCGCATGGCGATTCCTTTTAAAAAAGTTTTGAAAACAAATGGAATTTCTTCGCGTTGGGTAACAGCTGAACATGGGGGAGAAATTTCTCCTGCCGCTGTCGCAAAATTAAAATTAACTTCTGATGGAGTTGATATATGTTTATTTCCTGAGGCTGGACTTGTACATGTCGGCCTCACAACGCATGTGCAGGATGCAGATTCGTGGAGTTTGCGTGATTATGGACGACCTGCACGCGATGATAAAAACGGAATGTTACCACCGAAGTTAGCGCGTATGATGGTGAATATTGCTAATATACCTCGTAATGGAACTCTAGTAGATCCTTTTTGTGGAAGTGGAACCGTGTGTATGGAAGCAACTTTGTGTACACATGCATCTCATATTATAGGAAGCGATATTGTAGCGAAACAAATTGCCGATTCAATACGCAACCAAGAATGGTTAGTAAAAAATGGAATATATCGTGAAGATGATATATCACGTTTAAAATTATTTGTAAGCGATGTAAAAAAAATTGGATCGCATATTGCAAATTCTAGTGTTGATGCGGTTGTAACGGAAGGATATTTAGGTCCAACATTACGAGGAAATGAAGATGTAGAAATATTACGAAAAAATGTCACTCTCGTAAAAGAATTGTGGCACGAAACTCTAAAAGCACTGCATCCTGCATTGAAAAAGGATGGGATTGTAGTTTGTATATGGCCTGGATATAAAACGACTAAAGGAAGCGCATTTGTAAGTTTGGAATTAGATTTAGAAAATTTGGGATATGTATTAGTTGAACCAGTTGGTGATTGGGAAAAAAATCATGGACCTTTAGTATATAGTCGACCTGACCAGCATATAACGCGAAGGATTGTGGTATTAAAAAAAATATAAAAATACCCCGACGAAGCCGAGGTGTTAACGTACAATGCGGAAACCAACAAATGTCCATTTTGGAGACCACGGCTGCACACTCGTATCACATACAAAAAGTTCACTTTTTTTCGTATTGCGAAACAAATACGGAACACTTTGATTATATGGATCTTTTGAATTAAACATTTCATTTTTTGGTAATACGGTTGTGAAAAGTCCATGCAATTCAGTATTTCTACACCATTCAAGAAATGCACCAGTATGTCCTTTAAAACCCCTTGCATGAAAATAATCTTCAATAACATCAGAATAGATATTGTGTTCTACGAATAGATCTGGGTGAGGTTTACACATCAGTGTTTCATATTTCAGACCTTGCCCAACTATCATATTTTTATTACCATCGCGATAAAAATCCCAATTTTCAAAAATTGGATTAATATGAATCAATGTGCTTTTTGCTAAAAGCATAAGCGTGTCTTTATAATTCAAATCTGGGACATCTACATATTGTGGAGTGAATGTGAGTGCTTTGATGAGCTCATGCAAACGCGCATGAAATAATAGTTTGAAATCATCACTTGTTGAAAGAAGCAGAGTGGCTTCATCGCTGCTCAAATGTAGACTCTGCAAAACTTCATTGATCAAATCAAGAATTTTTTGCTCTTGAGAATCGGATGCTGCAAAACTAGTTACATCTTTTTTTTCATCAGACATGTGTGTATCCTGCCTTTTTAGTTGTCGAAAGAGCATGAGGAATGTAGTTTCTTTCAAGAAAAAAGTCAAATAAAAAAACAGCTTACATGCTGTTTACGTTATTACCACTCTACTTTTAGTTTATATATTTTATCTCTATTGTTGTGCTCATCTGCTTCTGCGTATTCACACCAAATATTCGCTTTGAAACCTCTGATAATTAATATGTTTTTACAAAGAATGCAAATATCCATAGCATCCTCATCCAAATCATAATAAGTTTCTTTTGCTTGAGAAAGGTTGAGCACAGATGTACCAATTCCAATAATAGCAATAATGATCGTAGCACTTTTTGAATGAACGGCCGAAGATTCTATTCTTGGCATGAAATCATACTTATATAGTAAATCACTTTTATCTTTTAATGCAAGCATGCGAAATACGGAAGCGGAAATTTTTTGTTTTTTAGCATCCTCTTCTGACATTTTTAATAGTGCTTGATTATCATCATAGATTTTTCGCATTCGTTGCGCTTCGTTCATGAACCACCTTGTTGTGAAAGGACAGTTACTTATTACACATTTTTTCTATACATGTCAAATCCTAGTCTTACACATCAGGATACACTTGTTTTCCATCTTCATCATAAATAAAAATTGCTTGAACTGGACAACTTTGTGCTGCGAGCAAAATCGTTTCTGCATCTGCTGCTTTTTCATCTACAACATACGCTTTATTTTCATCATCCATTTGAAAAACACCCGGCGCAACCGTTACACAAGGCGCTGCACCAATACAAATATCTCGATCAACGTATATTTTAGAAATTTTAAGTGATTTGACCATATTAATCAGCGCCAAAAAACTTTTCTTTATAGAATCTTAAGAGTTGTTCCGCTTCAGGAATACAGGATGGATCTCCTGTTCCAATTTTTGTTTTTGCTTGTAATTTTTCAAATGTATCAGCACCATCTAAAACTGCCTCTTCAATGTCTTTATCTGTAATTTTTAATACTCTGTCTATAATACGACCCGTTTCAACTTCAATTTTTTCTACCATATTATGTTGACGGTACCAATCATTAATCGCGGCTCTCAATGCTTTATCTCCTAAAACGGAACAATGGACTTTACGAGCAGGCAATCCACCCAATCGTTCCATAATATTCTGTGGTTTCAATTTTCGTGCTTCTTCTAATGTGACGCCTCCATTTTCTGTCGCCATTAATGACATCATTGAGGTGGACGCAATCGCAGATCCACATCCAAATGTTTTCCATTTTAAATCTGTAATACGTTCAGTTGCGGGATCAACCTTAATCCAAATTTTCATTGCATCTCCGCATGCAGGAGATCCAACCATGCCCAATGCAGATTCACCATATGACTCTTCATCTACCATAAAATTTCGTGGATGAAAAAAATGATCCTTCACGGTATCGGTATAAAACCAGCCTTTTTCATTTTTTGCAGCAACTACATCGCCATTGCGCGCATCAGTTGTTGGTGGTGTTACGATTGGTTGCGTATTATTATCTTGCATATTTTTTTATAAATTAATTATTAACTGTGAGAGCTTTTAAAAGCAATGAAGTTTGGACATTTTTATTTGGATGAAGTGCGAGGAAAAATTGAGCACCGAGCGAAATGTACTTAGAGGTACATAGAGCGAGGAGCGGAAATTTTGACAAAGCAATTCGCCAAATTAAAATGTCCTTAAAATTTTATCCGAAATACTTCATGTCTAGATTTACAGGTGACATATGACGTAATTTCTCCACTATTCCCGGCATCACTTCTATGACACGTTCTATATCCTGCCGTGTAGTGCGTTTTCCTAAAGTGAATCTCATAGAACCGTGTGCCGCTTCATACGATAATCCCGTTGCTAAAATCACATGCGATGGATCTAAAGATAAAGATGCACATGCGGATCCAGTAGATGCATAAATTCCTTCTGCATCTAAATATAAAACCGCAGCTTCACCTTCGATATCTAAGAATGACACATTCACACTATTTGGCAAGCGATCAACCGGATGTCCATTCAATCGTGATTTTGGAATTTTTAATAAACCCTCTACTAAGGTATCGCGTAATGCAATTAATCGCGTGTTCTCAATATCTTTTTCTTCTTGCGCGAGTTGCAATGCATATGACAATCCAATTATCCCCGAAACATTTTCTGTTCCTGAACGAATATTTTTTTCTTGTCCCCCACCTCGCACCAATGGTTCAATTTTTACTCCACGTCGAACGTATAAAACTGCGATCCCTTTTGGTCCATATAATTTAGAACCGTTTAGTGTTAACAAATCTACATGAAGTTTTTCTACATCAAGGTCTAAACATCCTGCCGCTTGGCAAGCGTCGGTATGAAAATACGGATATATGCTCGCATTATTTTTTCGATATTTTAAAATTTCACGGCCAATATCTGCAATAGGTTGAATGGTGCCTATTTCATTATTCGCATACATTATCGAAACTAAAACTGTTTCAGGACGCAATGCAGAAGCTACATCATCCACAGAAACTTTTCCTTCACGATCTACTTTTAAAATAGTTAATTCAATTTCACCACGTTTTTGTAAAAATAATAACGGTTCTAATACTGCATGATGTTCAATACTTGATGTGATAACATGTTTTTTTTCTTTATTCCCACGTGGCACGCCAATCACAGCAATATTATCAGACTCAGTTCCACCAGAAGTAAAAATAATTTCATCCACTCGAACATTCAAGATTTTCGCAATTGCTTCACGCGCTTCAATCACAGCTTCCTTTGCGCGCATACCAGGCGTATGAAAAGAAGATGGGTTCGCAAATATATCAGAAAAATATGGCATCATTTTTTCTAAAACACGCGAATCCATATAGGTAGTCGCAGCATGGTCTAAATACATTTCTTTTTTATGTTCTGACATATTATATTAATGATGCTAAATGAATACCGCGTAATGCATCCTGCATACTTTTTTGTAATACGTGCCACACTTTTTTAGATGAACATTTTGATTCAACTGGGCAAGGAAACGCAGATGATTGGCAATCCACTAAAGCAACGGGTCCTTCTAAGGCGGTAATGATTTCTTCAATCGTAATATCAGCAGGATTTTTAGCCAGACGATATCCACCAGATGGACCTTGTTTGCCAAGTACTAATCCTGCCTTTTTTAAACTTGCAGCTACTTCTTCTAAAAAACCTTGAGATAAGCTCATTTCATTTGCTATCTGCTGCAATGATACAAATGTTTCATCAGAAAAAGACTTGGCGAGTGACGTCATAAGTATAAGCCCACTATGATCGCGAGCAGAAACTTGAAAAAATCCTGACATATTCCTAGTGATATACTAGGAATATATATTGTATTGGATTTTTCGTCAATAGGCAGGATGCGAATATAAAAAAACCAATCAATTTGATTGGTGATTATCTAAGATACTTTTTCACAAATTCTACTAAAGAAAGAACTTCGCCCGATCTAACACGTGGACCATAAAATAAACCTCCACGAGAATTTACTACTTTTTTATGCTCATCAAGTAATGCATTTACTTCTTCTTCGGTTCCTTTGACATAAGTGAAATCTCCAGATCTACCCATCCCATCACAAGTCTCTTCCTCTAGAATCACGATTTTTGTGGACATCTTCGTCTCCTTCTTGATGACTACTGTAAAGTACACACTATAAGAATATATAAACAAACTTTTAAAGTTTCGTCAATAGGCAAGAGGCGGAGATTATTTTTTAACGAATAGAAAACGTGTTTCAGAAGTAGATTCTCCATAAAACCAAACATATGAAAGAATACTCTTTGAATCTTTGCTACGGAACGCTATACAATAATCATAATCGTCATCACCATAATACATATAAGATCCCACTGCTATCATTTTAAATTGATATTGCAACCATGGAAAATATTTAACAAATGCATATCCTTCAAGATGTGTTGCTGGTCTAAACCCCTGTGAATCCATTTCCTTGATTGCATCTTCAGCAAAAATATTTCTTCCGAAATGTTTTAAAGCGAAGTCAAGATATTTAGGAATTTCATCATAGTTTTTGCAAGAATCATGTTTATACCATATATTTTGCTCAAAATATCTATCGGCTACACCATCAATTGAAAATTCTTTTTCAAGAGTGTCTTTATCGTGTGGCATTCGGTAATCAACATATACTTTAATGATTTCACTCATGTTAGTACTCCTTGTAAATGTGCGTATTCGCATCCTGCCGAATTTTTATGATTTTGTCAAAACAGACGTATAAAAAAACCACTCACTTTCGTGAATGGTGGAGAACTTTTACCTTGCGACGAGAAGCGCGCGCAAGCTGGCGCCGAATTCTGCGAAATACCTGATTTCGCCAAGGATTTGCTGTCCGCGACAATTCCAGAGCATGGCGACCGAAGGCGTCCCATCAAAGGGAGCGGTCGAGCCAAGGGCGACGATATTCAGAATGCCGGGGTTTTCAACTTGAAAATCGTACATTTCATCGCTTGTTGCTGGTCGAAAACCGTTGACAGCAACCGTGGTTCGCAACTTGGCTGCCAAAGAAATAGCTTCGGAAGCCGTCCATCTATCCTCGAAATTGAGGACATGAAGAACCTTTTGCCCGGGCGTTCGATCCATACTCTCGCAAGCTGGGGTCAAAGCCCAATCACGTCCATCATAGATTTTCGAGACATACTTTTTCCCAAATTCCCTGTAAAGACAAGCCATATTTGGCATGCCCGCATACTTCAAAGAAACGCGATAATGGTTTTCTGGCAGCTTTCCTCCCTGCAATAGCTGCAGATTTCGCTGTGGCTTTGGGGCTGTGATTTGGTTGGAGATGAGCCGAGTTCCGGATTCAGGTGATCGTGACACGTTTGCTTGGATTGGTGTATTCATGCGACCTTCCTCGTAGCGGTTGAGTGTATATCGATGCTAAGGAACGAATTTGTATACTATATACAAACATAGATTATGTCAATAGCACGTATTGACACTGCACCCAATATATGGCAGGATGAGAATACGTCCCTTCACAAGGAGTTCACATGAAGACGCAAACGTTTGAGTGCATAGTTGAATATAGCAGAACGCCATATTCTCATCTCATCGTACTTTTTCCTGGATTAGTTGAAGATGATTTCAAAAAAGAAAAATTCTTCATGCATCCAGACTGCATGCTCGCAAAGCGTGTAGCTCATATAGAAACATTTCATTTAGTTCGTCTTGATTCAATGCTAACTGCTTTCGATGCTCTTAATTTTTTATTTGAATCTGGTTATAGACCAGCATTGTTCGAAGAACTTATTTCTGCAGCAAGGCATGATCCAACACTTGGAAAAAGATTCCCGGTACTTGCACTTGGTGCATACACCGTTGTTAAAAAGCAAGATATATATCCCTGCGTATCTTCAATAGGCCGATCACGTGCCAGAAGTTTGGAAACCGTTAACCACGATATCCATGACGGATTCCGCCTGCTCGCAATCAAAACCCAATAGTATTCCAGACACCGTCTGGATTTTTTTATATAGAAGATTTTAATTCATACGCTATCTACTTGACATTTTATTTATATTCATATACCTTGCTATCAGCAAAATGGAGGCAAAATGAAATCTGAAGTTGAGTTCTCAAATGGATCTGGTGTGGAAATCATTCCAAATGAAAAAGTTTTCCATTTAACGATGAAAACTTGGAATACGCAAGACGATTCTTTTCAATGTGTTGAGGGGAATATTTCACCGCATTCAATGAAACAAGCACTTACAGACTATGTTGAATCACATCAAGCAAAACTTGTTGTACACGCAACGCAAGTAACAATTATGTGTGATCTAGGGCTTGTGGCCCGAAAGGCGATTTCAGAAAATACTGCTGCTTTTGTCCACATCCCAGCTGCACATAAAAAACAAGTTGTTGATTATTTTGTATCAGTATTAAAACTTTTGTAACTTCTTCATAAACGGGAATAATACCCGTTTTTTTTATTCTATACGTAAAAACTATAAAAAAAATCCTGCTTTCACGGGATTTTTTTCTGGTGTCCCCAAATGGAATCGAACCATTAT
>JAHFIO010000080.1 GCA_023246325.1 Candidatus Uhrbacteria bacterium
ACCAAAACCGCGGTTTATTATACAGTCTCATCAACACTCAATAGTCCAAAGACAGCAGGAGCTGAAAAACAGCTTAATCAGGCTAAAAACCTCATCCTGCCGAGGGCGCATAACGCATTATTATATATGCGAGAATGCCCACAGGACGACTGTGGGTGTTATTATAAAAGGTCGAAAAAATATTATTTACGCACAAAAAAATTTATGGCAAAAAGCCGTTTACAAAAAAAAGAAACCTCAACTGATTTGGCGAAAGAATTCGCTTCCGCAAAATCTGTTGCATTCGCAAATTATCAAGGTATGACCGTGGTACAGGCGGATAGTCTTCGCAAAAAGGCGCGAGAAGCTGGTGTGACATATATTGTCGCAAAGAAAACCTTGCTTACACGTGCTGCAAAAGAAGCGGGGATTGATTTAAATGCAAAAGGATTTGTTGGCATGATCGGAGCTGCCTTTGGTCATGAAGATGAAATTGCACCTGCAAAAGTATTGGGTGACATGATGAAGGTATCTCCACTTAAACTTGTAGGCGGTGTATTTGAAGGAAAGTCTGTTGATCAAGAAAAAATAGTTGCATTATCAAAACTTCCATCTAAACAACAATTATTGCAAATGTTGGTTGGTACCATTGCTGCTCCGATGTCTGCTTTCGTTCGTACACTCGATGCTATACGTCAGGATAAAGAAAAAGTTACTGCATAATTTATTTAAAATATACTATATGTCTACAGAAAAATTCTCAACTATTGTTGAAGCAATTGAAAAATTGTCCGTATTAGATCTTGCGGAACTTGTAAAAGTTCTTGAAGAAAAGTTTGGTGTGTCAGCTGCAGCTCCCGTTATGATGGCAGGGGCAGGTGCTGGAGCAGGTCCCGCAGCCGCTGAAGAAAAATCTTCGTTTAATGTAGAATTAACTGAAGTTGGTGGTAATAAAATTGGTGTTATTAAAGTAGTTCGTGAAGTGACAGGTTTGGGCTTGAAAGAAGCGAAAGACATTGTTGATGCAGCGCCTAAAATGATAAAAGAAGGTGCAGATAAAGCAACAGCAGAAGATATTAAGAAAAAGGTTGAAGATGCTGGCGGAAAAGTAACATTGAAATAAGACTAAAAAAGGAAGCAGCTACAGGGGGTCAGGCACCAAACTGTGGATAAGTTTTATTAAAACTTATCCACAGTTTGGTGCCTGACCCCCTATGGTAATTGCAGAAGCCAGATTTTATTACTATCTTGAACAATGAGGCGTTTTTTAGCTTCATCTATTGTCATGTCGCTTGGATTTTGAAATTGTTGACTTTGAATTTGCATAAGGAGATTTCCATTTTTATCAAAAAGAAGTATGCGTTTATATACAGAATCTAAAATAGCGATGAGAGAAGAATCTGTATCCGTCCATATACGAGAAGCTGAGGTGAGCGGAGGATCAATTGAAGTTAATGCAAAACCAGTTTGTGCACCAGCGGTAAATTGAATAAGTGTTCCGTCAGATTTTAATACGTACACATTGCTATCTATTGCTATTCCTACAGCAGTTGAAATATCAGTACTAATAGCTTTCACATAATTTGTTTCAGGTCCATATTCATTACCGGTATAGACTGATCGCCAAATATGATTAGCAGAACCATCAATGCTATATATTTTCCCTGCATACGAGATGCTATCAATGGTAGTAGAAGAACTGTGGGTATGTGTCCATGATACTGAAGAGAATTGATCAGTTCGATGATGTAATACGTATGGTGTTGAATTTTGGTTTATAAAAAGTATTCCTTCTTTTGTGTCTAAAGCTTTTATGGTTGACCCGAATATTTTTGGAAGTGGAATTCGTTTTATATCGTGTGTTACAATATTTATTTTTAGTACAGTATGTTTTGCATTGTCTGTGATATATATCAAATCATCTATACGCACTAATCCAGATAAACTTTCAGGTGCTGTATCAGGAGGAAGGGTTGCCAGTTCAATCGCAGTATCAATTTGAACGATTTTTTTCATTTTATTTCTAGAGTCGGACAGTTTTGTAATAAGCGATGTCAATGTTTTTTTTCGGTCTGAGGTTCCAGCCGTTATTGTTGCAAGTAATTGTTCCGCCTGTTTCATTTCTGTTTTTGCTTTTGTTTCATTCCCATAAATCAAATCAGAATCTATGCGATTTTTTAAATCTATAATTTGATTATATGTTGATTGCCAGGCCGCTGTTTCCGCGGCTTTTTTTATTTCATATCTCCAAAATATATACCCACTCACTATAGTCAAGAAACCAATGCCAATAGCGGCACATATACGCATGTGTTTTTTTGTAAATCTGGCACCATATCCAAAGTTCATTCCTCGCAAACTAGCAATAGTGACAGGATCTTTTCGTGTTCGTGGTTTTTTTCTAAAAAATTCTTTTATTTTTTTTGTCCATATTTCACGCAAATCTTTTAAAAGTAAAACAAAGGATTTTGTATTTTGAACTACGTTTTCTGCCGTTACTTTTGGATGTAATTGTGATATAGCCTCGGTTTCGGTAGCATGCAGTTTGAGAACGGAAGATTCTCCTGTTTCTTTTATCGGCTCTTCATGAATTTCGGGTTCATATTTTTTATTTTCTGTGCAGGTAATGATAGCCGCTACGAAATCATCAGGGATATTTCGATAGTGTAGATCTTGTTGTATGTCAAGGACGGCGGTAACGGCTGGTACCGTTGTTAATCGTTCTTTCAGCTCTAAATCTGTACGGTATCTTTCAAAATTATTTGTTCCTATCATGAATATATCACCTTCTTTCATCTCGCCGCATAAAATAGATGCAAATGGTTTATGCGGGTCTGGTATTGTGGGTTGGTCAATTGATCCTACGATATCAAAGCTACGAAAAGTAGCATCTTCCTGTTTTTGTAAAAATAAATTCATAAGTTTTCCTATACCGGTCATGCACATTTGGCCATCAGAAAATTCTACGATGAACATATTTATACGATTCCATGCAAGTGGTGCAGCCTCTTGTGCAACAAAATCAGCTGAAGCAGTATTCAATCTATCAATTAATTTTTCAAAACGTGCAAGTGGATCTTGATCAACACCACTTATAGAATATCGAGTCTGTTCAGTTGCGGAGTTTATGGTGTCTAAGAATCTTTCATATGCATATAAGGTTGAATGTATTTCTGCAATGATTAAAAGTATGGGGCCATTTTTCTGTTTATTGTTCTGATCATATCTAAAAATGCCAACAATTTTTTCATCCAATGGACTTTTGGCAACTTCTAAATCCGTTATTCGAAATATAAGGTTATTTTTATTCATTGTTATGTAAAATATCTTAGTCTAAATGAGCCAAACTCGCGACAGAATGTCAAGACGCATGGTATCTTGTCAAAAGGTGTTTTTTTCGGCAGGATATGGTAAGGTTTTGTTAACCACTATGTTAGAACAACTATTTGGTTCAAAGACAAGAGTAAGAATGTTGGCGCAATTTTTGCATCATCCCGATGAAGTTTTTTATGTTCGTGAATTAACACGCCTTGTGAACACACAGATAAATGCAGTTCGACGTGAAATTCAGAACTTAGAAAAGATGGGTATTATTATTGAGGGATCCGCAACCGCGGAAGAAAAAGGTATAAAACATCCGGGCTTAAAAAGAAAATATTATTTGGTAAATACGCAATGCCCACTTGTGAATGAAATACAAGCCTTGTTTACAAAAGCGTATATTATGACAGAATGTAAGTTGCCTGAACAGATTTTAAAGTTAGGAGAAATTCGATATTTAGCTTTTATGGGTGTTCTC
>JAHFIO010000081.1 GCA_023246325.1 Candidatus Uhrbacteria bacterium
TCAGGTTGTTGTAGTGAAAGACCGATCGCTATTAGTCGGTACCCAACCGGCACGGATATTTGTCGTAATGTTCTTGTAAACGTAACGTTTAATATAGGAATGAATGCAGATTCAGTTACAAATAATTTTGAATTATTAAGTGCGGCACCTATGATGGGCTGCCCATCTGGAACACAAGAAGTTTTAATAGCGAAAGAATATTCTACAAATATTGTGGGTAAATTGAAATACGCATGGGATTCATTTGTTCAATGGATAACAACAAAACCAGCATTGGCAGATAAGTGGTGTAAAGGAGTAGTGACAGGACAATTGCGTCCCGCACTTCGAAAGTCTATTGATGGAAAAACGTATTTGCCTCCAACATATTTTAGTTTACATCTTGATCAAGCTTTAGCACCGCTTACAACATATCGCGTTAGATTTTTGGTTGATGATACTCTCGCTGACAATGCTGATATAAAAAATCGTAATGGAATTAAATCTGCTACTGGAGTTGTTTCGGATCAAAGCCCACTATGGACTTTCCAAACTGGAACTGATATTTGTAAAATAAGTGCTATCGGTATTACGGACACAACAACGGATCTTCCAGGTGAAGAACATCCGAATTTATTCTTAAATCAATCAGGACCAGAAACACGTAATTTTCATGCATCTGCTCAAGCATTAAAAAATGGTATTGCTATACCACTTAGTCCAATCGCAAATGTCTATGATTGGAAATGGATAGCATGGACAGAAAATAGTGAAAGATCCATTTTGCAATACATTGTCCCTACGGACCCCATGCAGGTTTTAGATGATGCAAGTTTTATTGCGCAAAGCCAGGGAGGAACAAATATACCAAAGGCAATAAATGGTGAAGTCATTATTGCAGCAAATGTAAAAATAATATCTGACACTGCAAGTATTCCATCAACGAAAGATATGGTTGTACAGGGAACGCAGGATGTTACGGTCATGACTTGCTCAAATCCATGGCCAGGTTTAGATGCGGCGCCATTCCGTGATAAGGCAGGATCAGTTAATTATGAATTAGGAAATGGTGTATTTACTACAGCAGAAGAAAAATCAGCATTTTTGGGTGCACCAGGAAATGAAACATATTTTAATTTCTCAACTGCATACTGTATGGATGCAGGGGATCAAGGAACAACTGAAGATGATATTCCGAAAATGAAAATAAATGCAGTGCCTCCAAACATTGTTGATTCGTTAAATGGAATTTTTAGACAATTTTTATTTACATATGGTGACGATCATCCCGAATTGAAAAAAGATGGTATAGGTATGCGCATTATGAAAAATCCTGGACATGTTTCTCCAGAGGTTTGGTATACACAGCGCGGATTTAAAGGAAGCCCTCAATCTGTTGTTGTTGATGGGTATCCTGCCGTGCAAGATGGCACATCTATCTACATAGCAGCCGCTAGCAGACCAAGCGGGACCAATACAGGTTCAATATATTCAAATGTGTATTTGATTTCACATAATGAAACGGCAGATGAGATTACTCGAGGTATTTATGATCAAATGGTGCAGTTCATGGCATTTAATATAAACATGAAATCACAAACAAATGTATGTGTGAAACCGTCAAGCGGTGATGGTGAACCATACGTTGATGGTGAAGGTAAAACCTTGCCATGTAATCAAGATTGGGAATGTTTACGTTTTGATCCACAATTACGCTGTGATAGCATGAAGAAGAAATTGGTGAGAGATATTAAACGGTTGAATGATTTGCAGGTGATGTCATCCATTATTGAAAGTACAAAAAAAATTGATGATAAAAATCCATCTGGTGGATATCCTATACTAGCCAATGGAACATTTTTACAGAATATGACAAATTCTGCATGGCCTTCTTGGAAAACAGAATTTGCATCAGCGGTAAATTTTTCCGCTATACCTGTTGATCCTATAAATAAATTATTAAGTTGTGGAAGGTGTATGCAAACACAATATCCATGTCAGAGTTCTTTTGATTGTGTTCATAACATTGTAGGAGATTCTTGTGAGGGTGGCTCATATAAAACGGATATGGGTATAACAAGCTGGACGGCAGATGATAAAATAGATCCATTCACCTGTTGGAATGCAGCTTCACGACAATTTGTCTGTCCAAAATTAAACTCAACGAATTCAGATTCTGTTTCTCGTATTTATCAATATCATGCAAACCCAGGCGGTAATCAATATGAAATTGGTGCAGAATTTGAAGTGCCTCCGCCAGGCGGAAATGCAGATGCAGCACATTGGTGGTCACCCGCATTGCCTATAAGTGGTAAGCAATGTATTACACCTGAAACTGTAGGTAAAGCATGTACGACAGATGCAGACTGTTTAGTGTGTTTAGATGCGGCGAATTGTAAAAAATGTTCTATTACAAATGTTGCATGTACACGTTCTGCTGATTGTCGTTTGCCAAATGAAGTATGTGCAGATGTAATATCTATTAAAGATAGCTGTAAAGCAACTGGTGTTATATTTGCATATAGCGGTATTTGTAGAGATATAACCATTTCAAATGATGTAGGTATTTGTGGTGATGGTGTTATTAATACATTGACGGAAATGTGTGAGTTAAAAGAAACTCGTACAGCTGAATGCACGGGAAAATATCGCGATGCGATAGGTACAGAAAGAACAATTACAGGACATCAAAGACAAATTTGCGTTTCGTGTTCAAATTGGGTTCCAGATCCTAAGTCGCCACAATGTACTCCTGATGCTGTATGTGGAAATGGAAAAATTGATGGTACCTGTTCTACAAATGATACTTTATCTTGCAAGGTGGATGCGGATTGTGGCATGGGAACATGTGATAAAGAAATATGTGATGATGGTGTTTTGAACGGAACATATGGAAAATGCGCAAAAGATTGTAAGGGGTATGGCGCATATTGTGGTGATGGGGAATTGTCGCCAGGTGAAGTATGCGACAATGGTACAACGGGGATGAATGCGAATGGTTCGTATTCCGTGAAGTATAATCCTGCAGGATGCGGAAATGATTGTAGAGAAGGTGCGCCATATTGTGGAAACGGTATTGTTGATATTGGATTTGAAGAATGCGAATTAGGTGATTCTGAAAGAACAACAAAAGCAGTATGTGTATATACCGATGGTGCTTTGGTTACAACGGGAATTGCTTGTACCAAGGTTGAAGATTGTCCAAAAGATTCTGGAAGTATGGCAACGGTTACTTGTGGTGGATCTGCAGATACAGATTCATGTATTGGTATTACTGCCATGGTAGGTGGTGCGTCTCGTGCAACACAGCATATTCGAGAATGTTCGGATTCTTGTAGCTATAAAGGTAAAGATTGGACAGGATGTGTTCCTATTGGCATATGTGGTGATGGTATTTTAGATGCAGGTGAAGCATGTGATGCAGGACCAGAAAATGGACCAACACATAGATGCACGGATCAATGTAAGAAAAATATATGTGGAGATGGAAAACCATATGCAGGAGTTGAAGAATGTGATAATGGCACGGAAAATGGTAAACCTACATGTACATCACCATATGGATCTTCGTGCTTAGCTTGTTCTAATCAGTGTAAATTTGCAGCGGCTGCTGGAGGATATTGCGGAGATGCAAAAAAGAATGGGCCAGAACAATGCGATGACAAAGACGGTGTATATGATTCATCTATCCCATGTACATCAGCAGATCCAACAATTGATCCTGCATGTGCGCCAGATGGAAAAGGAAATTATTTTAAACGTATTACGTGCGCGAGTTTAGGATTTGAT
>JAHFIO010000082.1 GCA_023246325.1 Candidatus Uhrbacteria bacterium
TTTATGGAATATTTCTAAATGTGTTGGACCTATCATAGGTTCAGCGCCTGCGCATATTTGTACTTCATTGTATGGTATATGTAATTTTTCACACATATCATACATTTGATTTGCATACGTAACTTTAAGTGCATAAAACGCATTACCAAAATATTTTACAAACTCTGCAGTTCTTGAATCAACGATTCTTGAAAAAGGTGCGCTTGGTAGTATAGCAAGTACAGCCTCCGCATCCTGCATACTTTGTTTGGTTGTGCCAATAATTTGACGCTTGGGGTGTTGCATGTCGAAGTCGACCGTTGCTTCAGTTAAAAATTCTGGATTAAATAAAAATCTATGTGCAGGATATATTTCTTGAAATTTTTCTGTTGTTCCCGGAAGGATAGTGGATTTTAAAACTATTATTTTTCCAGCAATTGGAATTGCTTCAATAGCTGCACGTAAAAACGAATCATCAAAACCTGAACCATCTACATAATATGGTGTTGGTACCGCAATAAAAATTATATCCGCTTGTTCAAGCAACGAAGCATCGTGTAATCCTTTTGGAGGATCATATAAACCCGCTTCAATTTTTACAGTTGTAAAATAACGATTAAGCGCTCCGCCAACCATACCCGTGCCCATGATTGCAATATGTTGCATATGTATATGCTATATCTATAACCCAGTTTCCGCAAGAAATTTTGTATACTCTATTTCAGAATGTAAATTTTTATTTGAATATATTTCCATCCAGCTTCTCATAACTGCATTGAGTGGATGATGTGGATTTTTTCTATGAACAATTTGTGCAATATGAAACAAATCAAGGCGATCCGCCTGAATTCCATTGAAGCTGAGATGTGGCCATGTATCAAGTAATGCTGGATCTTGTTCTATAAGGTATTTATATATACCGGGGTGAATAAATACTTTTCCCTTTGTTTTTGCTAGCACCTCAGCATGATCAACTGATACCGAAGCTGAATCTAACATCAAGCTATGATCTGCATCTAAATTCTCAACTATGATTTCAATATCTTCTTTCGTTGGATAACTGTAATATTGAGACAAATCATATATATGAGCTGCATCGCTTTTCAAAAGACTTCGCAATTGTTCGGTATCTAAACTAGGTTTTATATATTCCGCTTCCTGTGCCATTGCTACTATTTGTAATTTTTTTGTAGTTGTCGACCTTCCTGTACGTATAAGTTGACTTAATACATTGTCAGAAATATTTCCATTTGGAAGTGATTGAATACTCACCATATTTTGATGATTTTTAAAAGCTTGATCAATACTTTCATCCGACCAGCCAGACATATCATTATAATATACTTCATTATCTCTAGGGGTTCCAAATACTTGTATTGCCTCTACCGTTGGATTCGTAAGCTCGCGTGCATTTATATCTGCTGAATTAACCGATAATATACTTCCTATACCTGCAGTTTCAGTAGATGATCCAGGTAAAATTAATAAAGGCGTATTGTTTCCACGGGAAATATCACGTCTCACAATATTTTCCGCTACATGAGCTCCCTGCTCCATATCAATTTCTACTTCCATAGGTTTATTTTGTTCTTGCAGAATTTTTTCTATAGCAATTTGTTTTTGTTTTGCTATATCCACTTCCCTTTCTGTCATTTGACGTGGCTCAATACCTTCTTTTTTTGTTTGCTCTTCTACAAAATGAGAACCCTTCAAATCTCCATTCACATGAATATTATTAAAAATACCAGCAGGTTCATCCGTGATAACATGAATATCAGGACTTGGTTTTACTTCTCCTTTTTTCCCTGCTGCCTGAACTTCAATTGGCGTTGAACTCACAGCTGCTTTCTTTACAATATCCTGCGAAATGTTCACCGTACCAGGCTCAGTTTTTACCTTTCCGTTTTCATCCACCATTTTCCACTCCGTTACTCCATCTTCTAATTTATATAACATATCCGAGTTTCCAGCATCATCCAAATGTTCAATCGTTGCAATGACATGCTGTTTTACCATTTGGGTTCCCTGCCTCCAATGTGAACGTTTATTTGGTGGTAGTTGCGACAAAATACCCTCTATAACAATATTTTCTGCTGTGGCTATAGCCACACAATTGTATTCACCAGAATTTGCATACCGTACAGCGGAAGCCTGATCCCAAGCATATGTATGACTACCTCCATACATTTCTCTGCTTAATCTATCCAACTTCGCTTTATCTATATCCCCTTCTACCTGTAGAATATATCGTGCAATAAGTTCATCATATTTTTTATCCGCTTGTTGCACATCTGCCTCCGAAACACCATTTAATCTTTCTAGCTCTAATTGTAATTCTTTTAAAGATGGTTCGCGACCTAACTCAATTTGTTTTTCTGTTTTTTCTTTATACGCTGCTAATGCTTTTTGATCAATAGTTTTTTCTCTTTTAGAAATTGCGTCTTGCACAGATTTCATTTTTTCTGGTGACTGTGGCGTAATCACCATACCCGCTCGTTCCCATACATCATGAGCCGCCTCTGCTATCCTTGTCATTGCAGTACCAACATGTCTTTCTATAGGTGCGTGTAAAGCGCTCGCAATAATTCCAGCATGTATAAGTTTATTCTGTAAAACTGCATCGCGTATTTTTTGTAAAATATTTTTTTTTAATTCTCCTTTTAAATTTTCAGATGGATTTTCTCCATCCTCTCGCAATGGATATCCGGTTTCAAATTTTTTCATAATAAGATGATACTACCATCCCCTCCCCTAAAAACAAAAACAAAAATCCGAGTGGATGATTCACATATGGAGTAAATATATGCAAAATACCAAGTGCAAGCATAGAAGAAACTGCTGCATATCTCATCCATTCTTCCTCCTTCGATCTCCATATCCTGCAGGATACAGAAAAAAGAACCCATAGCATAACGGGGATGCCTACAATACCAAATTTTATCCAAAAGTCTAGCCATCCCCATTCAAAGGCATATGTCGTATATGCATTCGCCTGGCTTGTTGTAGCAAGCCGCGGGTCAAATGCATGATATGTCAGTGTTTTTCCAAATCCATATCCATAGAGAGGTGATTGCATAATAGCTTCTTTCATTGCACCCAATAATTCCCAACGACTTTGAACTGCGGAATTATTTAAACGAGATTCTAAAATATCAAATGGTGATGCTGATCCTAATCCTGGTATTGGTAAAAATATTATGACAATAGTCAAAATACATCCAAAAAAAGTTGATTGAACAATTGCCCAAAAAGTCGTAAAAGAAAATCCATATTTTTTTATCAGGAGTATGCCAAGTAGCGTAATACCAAAAATAAAACCAACAAAAAAACTGCGAGAAAGGCCAAGGACTAATCCTGCAGTAGAAAAAATTATAAGCCAACGCACGATGGAAGAAATATTTTTTTGTGACCACGTATGCGCAACAGCGAAAAAATACGCCGGAATAAAGTATACAGAAGATTGGAAAAAAATTCGATACGCTGCACCTGATAATTTTGTTATTTCACCAATACCGGTACGACGTATCCATAGATATACTCCACCAAGATGTGGTGCGGCATGTGAAAAGGCTAGTTCTATTATAAGTGATTTTATAGCTAGCCATACAACACCGATAATGAGGACGGGAATAATAGTGGAACGAATTTCTTTTTTATATCTTGATGCAATATCCCAAATCGGTATAAGCAAAAACAATTCCAACCATGCATTTGCGTCATGGAATACATCGGTATACCCAGCACGAATGCCATTCAATACGGCGGTTAT
>JAHFIO010000012.1 GCA_023246325.1 Candidatus Uhrbacteria bacterium
TGTTATGTATTCACGATATTCGGGTGAAGATACGCGTTCACGTGTTTCCGTATCAGTTTGTTTTATTGTTTCTAAGATTCGGTCTATTTCTGTATCAACATCTTTTTCTGCCACAGCGCACTTTTCTTGTTTACCGATTTCTTTTAATAAAATTGCTGATTGAATTCGTTTAATTGCTTGCGGAATAAATTCTACGCGCAATTGGTCTTTTGTTTTTTTGATACTCACTAAATAATCTTCCATTTTCATTTCTTGATCGTCTACACCCTTTTCTAATTCTAATAACATACGACGAACCTCTTCATTTATGAGTAATTCAGGAATTTGAGAAAAAGCTGATTTTGCAATAAGTATATCCATTAATTCAATTTCACAGCTTTGATCAGTTTTTTTATTTGCTTCATCCTGGATATTTTTTTTCAGTAGTTCTTTCAGTGTATCTAAAGAGTCTATACCAAGTTTTTTTGCGAATGCATCATTGACATCAGGCAGCTGAAGTTCGTATATGTCTTTGACAGTTACATTGAATTTTACTTGCTGTCCAGCAAGCATTTTATTAAAATGATCTTCTGGAAAAGGTAGTTCAAAATTTCTTTCTTCTCCACTTTTTACGCCCAATAATTTATCAGAAAATCCTGGTATATATTGTGCTTCATTCATATACACCTTAAATCCTCGCGACGTTCCACCTTCTATTAATACATTGTCTTTTAAAATATCTAAATCAACTACAACTAGATCTTCTTTTTTTGCTTCATGATCAGCTACAACTTCTACGCGATGCATATTTTGCATTTCTTTTAATGCATCAGCGATATCTTTTTCATTAATTACGCGCGGTTTCCATTTCAAAAGTGTTTTTGAATAATCAGCCAACCTTTCTACGCTCGGCAGGATATCGACCGTCATACTAAATTCAATATTATTTCCAGGAACAAGTTTTTCCATTTCTAAACTTGGTGTTCCTATTGTATCTAAATCTTCTGCTAATGCAGAAGACATAAATTGAGCTCGAGCTATTTTTTCAAAGGCTTGTTGCCAAATTTTCATTTCACCATATGCACGAGCGATATTTTCATAGGTTGCTTTTCCTGGACGAAAACCTTTTAGTGGACTATGTGTAGAAATATCAATAACAGCCTGGTCTAAATAGGGTTTAGCTTCATCAGGCGTTACAACAAAATCAATTTTCACTTGAGATCCAGATACGCGAGTAATATTTTTTTGTGACATACATTTATTTTATATAACTAAGCGGATTAGTGCGTCTTCCATTAGCGTAAACTTCAAAATGTAAATGCGTTCCAGTTGATCTTCCGGTTGTTCCAACCATGGCAATTACTTGTCCCTTTTTCACGACGTCACCCTCTTTAACAAATAATTTTGATGAGTGTCCATAGCGTGTTGTTAATCCATCTTCATCATTTCGAATGAGAATCATTAATCCATATCCACCACTATTCCATCCTGCTTTATCAACCACCCCATCATCCGCAGCGTATATTGGTGAAGAATAATCTCCATCGATATCTACGCCTGTATGTCTCCATCCATAATATTGTGTAATGGTATGGCTACTAGACGGCCAGACTAACTTTGTTGTTGGAATTTTATCTGGAGACACATCATCTGGTTTATATGTTTCACCAGGAGAACTAACTTCATCACTTGGAGCAGTAGATTCAGTTGGCGCTGAGGGTTCTTCCAGTGCCGTTGTATCAGCTACCGCGATTTTCTTGGGTTGTTTTTTTTCAGAAGGAACTGGACTTTGTCTTCGTACAGCAACGAGTATTCTTTCTTGTTCACGTATAGGGGGATGTCCACCAGGAATAAATAATTCCATATTAGCGTTTACACCATTTGAAGGTAGTTTATTAAATGTAATTATCTCATCTACATTTCCTCCATATGATTTCGTTATAGTAGATAGAACTTCTCCTTTTTTCACCTTCACAATTATTCCTGATATAGGTGGTATACGTAATACATCACCTGGACGTATATATTGGCGCTCCGTTAAATTATTATTCCATAATATGGTGCCAATATTTACACCAAATTCTTGTGCGATAGAACCAATTGTATTATTTTCTTTTACAATATAGGTAGATGTTTTATCTCGTTTTGCAATAGAAACTGGATGGGCCTCATCTGAGGGATTCGCAGCAATGGTACCTGGCACAGAAAGTGTAGGAGGATAAATTACATCTTGTGATTCATCATAATCAAAATCAATATTTGGTACATATAAAAAAGCTGCGCTATTTAAATAATGCACATCTTTTGTAAAGTTTTCTTGGTTAACAGCTTCTTCAACAATCTCTGTATGTTGATCAGTTGTAAGGGCAAGTAATAAACTGTGAGATCCAACTTCTTGTGCATGTGCTTGTCTGGTTTGCGCATGTGCGATGAAAGTTACGAGCGCCATTAGTCCTAGTGTTGTATGAAATAAATATCTATTGCTCACTAAAAAAATGAAAAAACCTCTAGCTGGTATAGATAATTTTTGAATACGTAATTTTGTTAAGAAAAAAAATGTATATATAGGCAGGATGAGGTAGGTCAAAAAAAGTTTTCCAATCGGGGAAATTATTTTAGAAAAAATATGAGAAAAACTGTATAAAAAACCAGCTACTTTTCGAATAGATTTTAATGTATATAGCGCAAATAAAGCGCTGTATTTTTTGATGTAAAAATTTACACGCATTTTATCTCGTTGAACCTTACCCAATATAGCCATGAACGTCAATAGGTATTTCATATAATTTAGCTAATCTAAGCCATTATTTACGCATTTTTTTATACTCAAAAACTTGAAAAATATGAGCTTCTTGAACAATATCAGAAGAATCTAAATCTGCGACAGTTCTTGCTATTTTTAACGCCCTAAAATATGATCGAGCTGATAAATCCCATCGATCTACAAGTGCAGCCAATAACTTTCGTGCATTTTGGCTTAATGATATGTATTTTTTACACATATCACTTGTCAGTTCTGCATTTGTAAAAATTCCTAATCCTGCATATCTGGAAATTTGTATATCACGGGCATGCTGCACTTTCGCTCGGGCATCTTTTGAGGTCATTCCTGTCTTGATGGTGATTAATTCCTCAATAGGGACCTTTGGTACCTCTACAGATAAATCAATTCTATCTAGCAATGGTCCTGATAATTTTCGGGTATAAAGGTTTTTTACACCTAGTGGGCAGGTGCAGCTTGTTTCTAGTTCATTGGAAAATCCGCAAGGGCATGGATTCATGGAACATACTAATAAAAATCGCGATGGAAAAACTGCGCGTCCATTCGCGCGCGAGATTGTTACAAATCCATCCTCAAGTGGTTGACGCAAGGTTTCTAAAACATTTCTTGAAAATTCTGGAATTTCGTCTAGAAATAAAACACCACGATGCGCTAAAGAAATTTCACCAGGTTTTGGCGCACTCCCACCCCCTACAAGTGCAATGCCAGAAGAAGAATGATGTGGAGAACGAAAGGGTCTTTGCGATACGTATCCATGTTTAGGCAGAATGCCTGATATGGAATAAATCCTTGTGACTTCTAATGCTTCATCAATCGTAAGTCGGGGCAGTATCCCAGGTAAACAGCGCGCTAAATGTGTTTTTCCTGATCCTGGAGGGCCTTCGAATAAAATATTATGTCCACCAGCGGCAGCAATAATTAAAGCACGAATTGCTTTTTCTTGTCCGCGTACACTTGAAAGATCAATATGCGAATGAGAAGAATCTAAGTTCATTCCTTTTGAAATAAATGGAGGAATAGGAATTTTTCCTTCAATATGGTTCACCGCATCAAATAAATTTTTGCAAGGAATAATTTTTACTCCAGGTACAAGCGACGCTTCTTCCGCATTTTCTTCTGAGACCAGCATTTCACGAATACCCGCATGAGATGCACAGGTTGCTATAGATAAAACACCGGGCACGGGTCGTATCCTGCCGTCGAGTGAAAGTTCGCCAATAGCAAAACGAGGAATATTTTTTGTATGTAATTGTCCGCGCGATTCTAATAAGGCGAGTGCAATTGGTAAATCAAAACCCGTTCCAGATTTTCGTAAATCTGCTGGCGCTAAATTTATCGTAATCTTCGTTCTTGGAAATTCGAATTCACTTGCTACGATTGCACTTCGGACACGTTCTTTTGCTTCTTGAACTGCGGTATCCGCAAGTCCAACAATAAGAAAAGATGGAAGTCCTGAACGTGAGGAAACTTCAACGTCGACAGGTTCTGCGTATAAGCCAAAAATGGTTGCGGTTTGTATATGTGTAGCCATCTATATACCGCTACGGTATTTTAGAAAACGTGTCAAATACAAAAAAATGCCAATGAGTATGGCTATATCCGCGATATTTATAATTGAGGTATGAAAAATCAGGATCCAGTCGAAGACATACCCATGAGAAATGCGGTCAAAAATATTTCCCAGAGCTCCACCAACGATGCAGGATAAAGCCACAATGCCCGGGCTATTTTTTTTTATATGTTTGTATAAAGTAAAAATTAAAATACAGGTTAGTCCAATTGTGATAAGGAGTATCAAAATTTGAGGCACGGGAATATTCGCTATAAGTCCATAATTAGTATGTTGGGTAAATTCAAGAACACCGGGCCAGGGATATATTGATGGAGGCAATTGTAAACGCCAAATTTTTGTTAGAAGGTCTAAACAAAAAATAAAAAAAATAATAGTAAATGAACGTATCACATTTCCTGCGTCAAAACTTTTTTACAGCTAATGCAGCTGGATGAAGATGGGCGAGCTTCTAAACGTTTTTCATCAATAGGTTTATCGCAGTATTTGCATGTTCCGTATATTCCTTTTTCAATTGAAACCAATGCAGCTTCGGTATCTTTTAGTTCGCTCTCCAGACGGTTTTCAATTGATGCATCATTTGTAAATTCTGTTATTTCTTCGGCATTATCATCTTCTGAATTTCCGCTTTCTTCAAATTTTGGATCGTAATGGCCAGAGTTTATATCCTTAGAACCGAAATCTTGAAGTTCTTGAAGAAGGCGCGTTTTTTCATCTTCGAGTTTAGCTTTAAAATAAGCGAATTTTTCTTTTGTCATATTGGTAGGCATAGTTTTTCACATAACAATAAAAAAAGCAACTTTACAGTTGCTTGAGCTATTTTACAATAATCTTGAGTTTTTCTTTTCCACGACCATCATAGGAATACGTGTGTTGAACTATTCGTGAGCGGATGACTTTGAAATTTTTTAGGTTCCAAATTCCATTTGCTCGGAATGTAACCTTTAGTGCTTGCGGGTCATAACTTCCATCTTCATTCAGTGGAGTAGCCACTGCAATGTCAGGCGCGTCAGAAGAAAGCTTATATGCGTTTACACGAATATTTGTAATAAGAAATACGCGAGACTTGATGAGTTGAACTCGATGATCTCCTTCAGGTAGAAGACCGACGCTGAGATGCGGATGATCTCGATTGATGTCATCAAGACCAATATCCTCTTCGCCATTCGCAAATGTAGAAATATTTGTCACTTTCACATCACCAAATCGCAATTCATTTCCTATGAAAACGTACATATGTCACCTCCAAAAACTTTTTACACTAGTTTTATATATTTGTCAATATAAAAAGAAAAGGACCATGATTTAAGCCCTATTGCATAAGTTGGCAAAAGTGGCGTCATGGTCCTAGACCTAAGCGTGATTCGTTTCGTCGGGTGGTGTCCTCGCGATTGCGGGACAATAACATATTATGATCGCGTTCTTAGCGCGGCCGACAAAAGTGAATACTTCGCGTTTTGGTCTTGAGAAAAGAGCTACTGCGTCAACCACGTCCCTGGCGTATCCTCGAGAAGTCCGGAGACTCCGTTAATTGAGGTTCGCCTCAAAAGTTTTTGATTGTGGTTTTTATTATCTATGTACTCCACGTCAGTGGGTACTGGGATGAGTTGAAGCATGTAATTGACCTTCATTCCTATTGGGATGAAGATCTACTATGGGTAGCTTATTAAAGAGCGAGTTTATGAGGTAAACGATGCGCTTGGCATCACAATTATAGTATACGTGATCTTTTTTCGATCACGTTTGAAAAAGAGCGGTGCGATTAATGACTCGCATGTATATAATATCATTTTTTTACACTTTAATCAATTCTTTAGTTAAAATATCGCAACAAAGCCAAAAAATAAAATTAACTTTGAGTTATCCACAGTTATGGACAAGATATGCACCGTACATGTGGATAACTTATAATTTATTGAAAACAAAGATCTAAATATCCGTTTGTTGATATACCCTCAATACCAGAAAATGGTAAATTATATGTAAGCAAAGCGCTAATTCTTTCTAAGCCTTTTTGATCTATATAAAAAAGTTGTTGACTATTTTGACATAGGGAAGTATGTATGAATGAACTATCAAAATTATCACTTTGCCATGAGAGTAGATTCTCCGTGCTTGTAGTTACTATATCATTTTCATTAATGAGCAGCTCACTGCTAGTTGTCTCATCCTGCAGGGTAAAACTTTTTAATGTTGTTTCAGGTAATTTTTGGCTAATTCCAGCGGAAAAATCTAATCGCGCACCAGTTGACGTAGCTCCCTGCAATTGTAGGGTGATGGCCTGTAGATTGTCTATTGACTTTGGTAAATCATACCCCGCGCCAGCTAATGCTTCGAGAATACTAGAAGAAGCTTCTGGAAATGCTAGTATATTTATTGATGCATTGCCTCCTGGCAGCGAAATGTCGGCAGGATGTACTGGGATTGAAGTTTGAATACCATTTGCTGTAATTTTTCCTGTAAAATCAGGCATATGTATATCTAAAGCACTAGGTCGAAAATATATAAAGCCTTGTTGTACTTTAAAAAGATACCATTTTTCAGTAGGTAAACCGTCTTTTTCCACATGTAGATGAATGGGGATTGGGCTAAGGTTTAGGGTTACAGCAAAAGGGATCATCTTATTATTTTGGACAGAAATACCAATAAGTACAGGCCATGAACTTTTATCCACTGCATCCTGCCAGACATGTGGATATCTTGGAGAAAGAGAAGTTTTTCCAGAAATAACTGCTATGATAAGCGGATTTTTAGGAATAGTAATAAAAGAGATATACACATATAGACATAATAAAAGCACAAAAAAGCACGCGATAATTTTCGCGTACTTTTTTTTCGGGTTTTGTTGTTGCAGTTCTAAATATGGTTGAAAACCAGGCCCTAGAAGCGGAACACCCGATTGAGTTGTTTTATTCAATCGAATATCCATGAATTTGCTTTATTTGCGCGGTCGACTTGGCGTTTCGCCACCTTCTGGTGGTTTATAATTTGGATCGGCGCGTTTGATTGAAAGATTAATACGGCCCATACTATCAATTTCCATCACTTTTACTCTCACCATATCTCCTACTTTTAAAACATCGTCAATTTTATTGATTCGTGTTGAAGCTATCTCCGAAATATGAACCATACCATCTTGTTTTGGCAGGATTTCAACAAATGCACCAAAGTCCAAAATGCGTACCACTGGACCTGTGAAAATTTCGCCGGCTTTTACTTCACGAGTTAATTGTTCAACCCATTCAACCGCACGCTTCATTCCTTCTGGTGAAGTGGAGGTAATCATAACCATGCCATCATCCTCAATATCGATTTCAACTTTGCATTGGGCAATAATTTCATTGATCATTTTTCCACCTGGACCAATGACATCACGAATTTTATCTGGATTGATATGCAGTGTTTCAATTCGTGGAGCCCATTCTGATAATTCTTTTCTTGGCGCAGGAATACATTTTTCAATAACATCTAAAATTCTTCCGCATGCAGACAAACTTTGTTTGATACATTGCTTCACAACATCAAATGGAATGCCTTGCGTTTTTGTATCCATTTGAATTGCGGTTATACCTGTACGTGTTGAAGCAACTTTAAAATCCATTCCGCCATCTCCATCTTCTAGATCTTGTAAATCTGTAATCACTTGCCATGTATTATTTTTTTCATTTGAAGCTAATCCCATTGCGATACCAGCGACTGGTTCTGAGAGCGGCACACCTGCATCCATTAAAGCTAAAGTTGATCCACAGGTAGAGCCCATGGAGCTTGAACCATTTGAACCTAAAACTTCGGACACAACTCGTATGGTATACGGAAATTGTTCTTTGGTTGGTAAAACAGGAATAAGTGCACGTTCTGCTAAAGCGCCATGCCCAATTTCGCGTCTACCTGGGCCTCGATTGCCCTTGGTTTCACCAACGGAATATGAAGGAAAATTATAATGATGAAAATATCTTTTGGTTGTTTGATACTCCATTGTATCCAAAGTTTGTTCCATTCCTGGAGAGGCTAAAGTGACACAAGAAAGAACTTGTGTTTCTCCGCGATTGAACAAAGCTGATCCATGCGTTCTCGGCAGGATTCGTATGCCCGCAGTTAATTCTCGAATATCATCAATACCGCGACCATCTACACGTACACCCTTCTCTAAAATATTTTTCATGACTTCTGATTCAATATATTCGTATACTAAATCATTTGCTGCAGCACGATTATCTTTTGAAACTTGCTCAGTAACTAATTGCTTTTCTAAAGCAGCTTCTAATTCTTTCATTGCAATTGCACGTTCCGATTTAGAAGTTTGTGGTTTTGAAAAAATAAATTTTTCAGATAATGGTTTTAATTTTGCGAAGATTTCATTTTTAAATTTTTCTTCTTCTATAATTTTATTTTTTTCTTCATCGGTTGTTGGCCCAAGATTTTTTTTCTCGCGCCCAATTTCAGTTCGAATTTTTTCAATAAGCTCAATGACAGGTTTTAAATTTTCTAATGCAAATGCAATTGCATCTACAACATCTTTTTCTGAAATACGATTTGCTCCAGCTTCAAGCATAAGGGTCTTGTTTTCACGTCCTGCCACGACCAAATCCAAATCGCCTTCAGCCAATTCTTTATATGTTGGGTTCAAAATGAATTTTCCACCTATACGCCCTATACGACAAGCAGCCAAAGGGCCGCTCCAAGGGATATCAGATATACCCAAGGCGCAGGCTGCACCGATTAAACCAGGAATATCACCATCATTTTCTTGATCATGGCTAAAAACGGTTGCAACAACAGCTATTTCATTACGCATCCCTGCTGGAAATAGGGGACGAATCGCACGATCTATCAATCGACCGCTTAAAACAGCTTCATCTGTTGGTCGGCCTTCGCGTTTTATGAAACGCGAGCCTTTTATCCTGCCGGCAGCGTACATGCGTTCTTCAAAATCAACCGCTAATGGAAAAAAGTCCATTCCTGCACGTATTCCACCCATAGTCGCGGTTGCTAAAACGCAGGTATCCCCATATCGAACGAGGCAGGATCCGTTTGCTTGTTGTGCTAAATCCCCTAATGATATCGTCAAATTTCGTCCACCCCACACTATCGAATATTCTTGTTTTTTCATATATTTTTTAGTAGGTCAATCTTACACTTCTTCGATCATTTTGACTACCCTCATCGTTTAAAGGCATTTCACGAAGGGCTGCTTTTGCCATATTGCTTAATTTACCTTTTTTATGTCCCGCTCGTTTTGAGCCCATTAAATATTCAGCACCTTCGGTTGAAATGTCGTAAAAACGGTCAACGGAAGCCCGTAATGAAGCATTTGTTGATTCGCCGAACGCTGCGGCCTCAACAAAAACACCATGTTCTTTAAGGTATACAACAAGGGGGACAAAATCTCCATCACCCGTCATTAAGATAATGACGTCAACTTTATCGATAAGTTTAATTGCATCAACTGCCATGCCAACATCCCAATCCGCTTTTTTTTCTCCAGAGGCGAATTCTTGAACATCTTTTGAGCGTAATTCAATGCCGTCTTTTTGTAATGCATCAAAAAAACTTTGTTCATCTCCTGCTTTTGATTTTGCAACATACGCAATGGCACGAACGATTGAACGATCGTCTGCAACTGCTTCAATTATTTTTCCGAATGCTAATCGGGCTCCGTGAATATGTTTCGCAGAGTGATACATATTTTGCGTGTCGATTAATACGGCCACGCGCTGGTGAATTTTCTTCATCATAAAGATTGTTTGCATTTCCTATGCGTTAAAAAATAACGCGTTATGTAAATAAAAAAGTATTAAAAAAAGGAAATGTTATAGGCAGGATAGGGGAAAAACGCACTTTTGTCAATATTGCTATTTTGAATAAAAACGGCGTGAATAAGCTATTTTTCGCACTATCGTATCAAATACTTGTATTTTTCGTATCATTATGATATGATAATGATATATAAATGATATGATTAATAATTTAAACGAAAGACAAATTCAATTACTATTACACATGAGAAATAACGCACATGTTAGTTTTTCTATTTTGTATTCACAGATAAAACGAGTATATTCTGTTTCAGAAATAACTTTAAAAAGAGATATATCAGAACTTGTAAAATTAGGGTATTTAAAATTAAACGGGAAAGCTAGAACAACTACGTATGATATAACTTCGTATGGGCTTATGAATACACCTATTAATTCAATGGAATATGTTTCAAAAGATCCAGATGAAAGAGGGGGCTATTCAAAATATAATTTTTCACTTTTATCTCAGATAAATTTTGAAATTTTTTCTTTTGAAGAAATAGATTCTTTTAATAGACAATCAATTCAATATACAGAAAGACAAAAAATTGCTACTCAAACCATACGAAATAAAGAACTAGAAAGATTCATTATAGAATTTTCTTGGAAATCGTCTGCTATTGAAGGAAATACGTATAATTTATTAGATACAGAAAAATTGATAAAAGAAAAAATAAATGCAGAGGGTAAATCAGTATATGAAACAACCATGATTCTAAATCATAAAAAGACTTTTGATTATATATTAAAAAATAATTTTAATAAAATAACCACACAAACTATAATACAAATTCATGAATTATTAACTCAAGACATGTCTATTGTGCGAGGTATAAGAAAATCATTAGTTGGTATAACTTCAAGTACGTATACACCACTACATAATGAATTTCAAATTAAAGAAGCTCTCGAAGATTTATGTAATGCCATTGAAAAACAAACGGATATTCGCTCAAAAGCACTTTTAGCTATAATTGGAATAAGTTATATACAGCCTTTTGAAGATGGAAATAAAAGAACTGCACGTATGATAGGGAATTTATTATTAGTTAAAAATAATTTACCCCCACTTTCTTATAGAAGTACTCCAGTCGAAGAATATCGAGCATCGGTACTATCATTTTATGAATTAAATTCACTTGTACCATTTAAAAAAATATTTACCGAGCAATACAATTTTTCAGCAAATAATTATACAGTAAAATAAAAAGCCTCGTTTTTAACGAGGCTTTTTATTCTGCCGAATTTAAATTTTTAGTTTTGCCATTAATTCGTCGTATGCCTTCGCATCTTCACGTTTAAGATATTTCATTAAGCGTCGACGTTCACCAACTTTTTTAATTAATCCACGACGTGAAGAAAAATCTTTTTTGTGTGTGCGCAAGTGGTCCGTCAATTCCTTGATTTCTTCAGTAAGGATTGCGATTTGCACTTGAGGAGAACCCGTATCTGTTGCGTGAAGTTTAAACTTCTCGATGATACGTTTCTTTCGATTAACATCTAACATGTTTTTGTCGGTTGCGTATATTGATGCTCGAATCCTGTTGAATTGCGAGAATTGATATATGCATCCGGGTTCGCGTAGGTGCGAGCTTGTGCCTGCACTACGTATTGATTTAAGTTGAAACTGCTGCAAAACGCGATCTGCTCGTTTTTCACTCCTCAATTCCTCAACGTACAAAAAGTACGTTTCCGTCATTTCGTCGCTCCAAAACTTCGCATCTCATCGTTTTGTAACCATTTCAAGTAAAAAGAATATAGCAAAACTTTCAAAAAATAGCAAGTCAGCAGGATATGGGTATAAAAAAAGAGCTTGTATTATAAGCCCCAATTGTCTCGAAGACTTTGTCTTCGTTTTGCATTCTTTTTTCGTTTGCAGGATTTTGTTTTCGCTTTTTAGAAGTTTTTCTAGCCATATAAATTTTACAAGCCTTTTTAAATAACCTTTCAAACTTGGTTTCCCAGTTACCGGGTATATATCTCACAATTTTATTGTATTTTTTTTCAAATACTTTTTTGTTTGCGTACTCGATATAACAAGATTCCACAGTTTCTGTTATATCATCTACACTAAAGACAATTTCTTGCTTATAATGTAAAAGAAAATTTGTATCTTCATAAGATACATCATACCCTGCCTTTGATGCTAATGCTTTTGCAATTAAAGTAATTTTATGTGGGAATTCTTTGTCCCATGCCTGTTGAATTCTTTGTGCGATTTGTGCTTTTATACTTGCCATGATGGTCTCCATTGTGAATGGACAATATACCCTTACTACAAACTAATGATTTTGTCAATAAAAATACCTGCATTCTGCAGGCATTAGAAAAATATATCTAGAAAATGATTGAGGTTTAATACGATAATTACAATCCACAAACATGCTGAAACCGTGTATAGCATTGCTAAAAATACGTGTTTTTTTAGTGGGTTTAAACGAGCAATCTGTATACAGGTGATAAAACAAAATCCAATAGCGAGTGTAATTCCTAGCTTATCTAATTGATAGGTATCCGTATGTCTTAAAATATCGGTACCAATATATAAACTGATTCCGTACACAACGAAGTTTAAAAGTACCGATGCTTTTTTCATTGCTAACATGAACTATCAATTTTTGTTATGTGTAATGGAGCATCCTCCACCGCCACCCGGATCGTATTTTTCTGCTCGCACAACTTTCTTTACAATAGCGTCTGTGTTGCAGGATTTACAGCCATCACTTAATACCAAATTCCCATCACATTCAGGCACGGAATTTCCATGCGCAGTTGTGACACCTTCGCATCTCCACGTGCATTCTGTGGTATTGCCTCCGGCACTATCTTGCGTGCTTGTTTGTGCGATTGCCGTATCCGCTATACAAACCAAGATAAAAATAAATACAAATTGTCGAATGTTCATGATGTTTCCTCCAAAATTACATTGACATACATTATTATTTTGTGCAACATATGCATGTTCCTTCACACGAAATACAGTGAGGCATTACATGAGTGACTACCAACCTAAAAAATTTCGTATATATCAACATTTGGAATATGACGATCTTATAAAAGCTTTTGATGAAGAGCTCGGTAAAAGAAATTGTGATCGCCCTATACTGACACGTCTTGCACGGCCCGAAAATAGGGATATATTACTAAAGTTGATTGATATAGCGGTCGAAGCATATCAAGATATTCCGCCGATTACGACTCAAAAAAATCCACCCGTTTTGTTAGATGGGCTGCCATGTATTTTTGTTGAGTATGTCATTAGCAAAAATGATTTAAAAGATAGGAATATTTTTCCATCAAATGGATTTCAAGATTTGTTTGAAGAAAAGTATATATGGAAAAAACATGTTTCACGATTTAATATTGAAGACATATCTTCAAATCGTATTTTTCTCATGAAACAATTTTCACAGAGAATGAATGCTGAGGATGCAATTACAGAAATGGATTTTTTGGGATATCATCCCGCAAATCATTTTGAGGCGCTTGCATATGTAAAATCTCTACAATATAGAAGACGTCATTATTGGATATATGCGCTTGGTTCATCTGTAAAAACTGGTGGATTTCAATATATTTCAGGCATAAATTCACAGAATAGGTTATTCGCTCAAGCAATCGATTGGGAAAATCACGAATTTTCTCAAAAAGATAATTTTCTTTTTGTTAAGAAGTAATACGTATTACTTCTTTTTTATTTGCAAAAAATATAAATTCTGCTAAGGTATATATGGTACGTTTACAAAGGAGCTACACATGAAAAGAGCGCTATGCGTTGTTCTCGCTTTATTTTCTGCTAGTATGACTATTGGTTGTGCGGAACAACCATATTACTCAGTAAGAGCGCCCCAAGGGCGTGCTTTGGCTGAAACTGATATCAAGGAGGGCGTGGTATATAGAGTACGGAATATTTCTAGAAATAGTTCAAGCCCTATTCTCGCCACTCTTCAAAATATGGTATATGAAGATGGGCACTATATTCTTCAAGAAAATTTTTACCTTGTTCCAGCTAGTTTTGGTGATTATCCAAAAAAATTGTCTGAAATGGAATGTGTCGTGCGTGTAAAATTTCCAACTGAGTCGGTATTTTACAAAGTCCCCTGCGACATATAACCCTTGATGGGTTATTTTTTTATGGTAATTTTAAATATATTTTTTTCCAAATAGGTAATAAGGTTGCCCAAGGTAAAATAGAAAGTACTAATGGTAAAATAATTTTTGGTTGATTAAAATAATTTAATGCAAGCACAATAGCTAATGTGAAATTCATATACGTTAAACAAACGGACAATGTTGATCTGTCTTCTTTTGTTTTCCACCATATTGAGTAATATCCAATAATATGCAGGATGAGAAAAAAGATATATAAAATTGTGATCATGCGCAATAATGCAAAAGGATTTTGTAATCCTGCAAGCATATCATTTGAATGCGAGGCTATTGCAGATGCAATTAATAAACCAAGAAGGAGCAATGAAATTGGTTTTGTCCGCGCATTTATTTTGTGAATGCTTTTTGAAGCAATACGTTTCAAAATTATGGCAAAAATAAATGGAAGAAAAATAACAAATAATAATTTTTGGAACATAGATATCGTATCTACATGAATTGTGGTACTAAACGCG
>JAHFIO010000013.1 GCA_023246325.1 Candidatus Uhrbacteria bacterium
TTTACGCAAATCATCTAAACGTTCGGATGAACAAAAACAATAATACGCACGCCCCATTTCAACTAATTGCTGTGCATATGCACGATGTTTTTCTGTACGTTTTGATTGCGTATAGGGTCCATATAATCCACGCTCAAAAATTTTTCCATCATCATCTATCCACACGCCTTCATTTGGCAGGATGCCAATACGCTTCAACGATACACAGATATCTTCCGTCGCACCTTCAACAAAACGTGTTTGGTCTGTATCTTCAATACGTAAAATAAAATCGCCTTCTGATTGACGTGCAACAAGTTCATTATATAAAGCAGTACGTACGCCCCCAATATGCAAAAAACCCGTTGGACTTGGTGCAAATCTTGTTCGTACACGACGTGAAGTATTCATAGACATTGAATATAGCGGTAAATCCTCATCCTGCCAATTTTTCTTTTAGAGCATAATATGGAAATACAAATACCGCTTGCAAAATACGTTTTATGCGCTTTGGTTCTCTCAAGAGACGGTACAACCACTCTACACCACATGTTTGCATCCAATAAGGCGCGCGTCTCACCGAACCAGACCAATAATCAAATGCACCTCCAACACCAATAGCTACTTTCACACTTGGCAATTGAGCAAGATATTGCACAATCCATGATTCTTGTTTTGGATGTCCAAAAGCAACAAAAATTAAATCTGGTGCAAATTGCGTTAAACGCATTAATGCCTCATTTCCTTTTTCATCACTTTCTCCTTCCATACTCACAGCACCTCCTTGCTCGGTAGATAAAATAATTTCTGGAAATTTTTTGCGCATATTCCATCCTGCACGTTCCACTATTCCATCCTGCCCACCAATGAATGCAACTCGCCATTCACGTTCGATGGCTTCTTCTAAAAGCTTTTCAGCAAAATCTACACCCGGCACCCGGTGTGGCATAACGCCTCGCATCCGAGCAGCGCATTGCAATCCAATACTATCCACTAAACGTAGATCTGCTTGTCGCAATACATTCCAATATCGAGCATCTCGTTTCGCTTCTAGTAAAATTTCTGCATTTGCCGTCACTATCATCACCTGTTTCCCTTGCGCATTTAACCAACGCACTCTTTCAATTGCTTCAACTGCGGAATATCCATGTATCACTAAACCGAATATTTCAAAAGTCATATTGTAAAAAATGTACGCGCATTTTCTGTTGTGATTCTCGCTATTTCTGTAGAATGCATATTCCGCAATTCTGCAATTTTTTCCGCTACATATTGTACATATGTCGGTTCATTATTCGTACCTCTAAAAGGAATAGGAGCAAGCCATGGCGCATCTGTTTCAATCAGCATTTGATTCAGCGGCATACGTTCAATGACGCGCCATATAGCATCGGCAGGATTTTGAGTTTTTTTTAATGGATATGTGATAATACCTGTAAATGATAACAATACACCCATTTCTAAAAGAGGTTTCGCCTCCTCCCAATTACCAGTAAAACAATGCACAACTGCAGAAAAATCTTTTTTTTCTTTTTCTTCACGAATAATTTCTGCAAGTCGTATAAGCGCTTCTCGACAATGTATAATAACAGGTTTCCCTAATCGACGTGCTATATCTATATGTAAACGAAATACATCCTCTTGTATTTTTCGTGCAATGGTAATATCACGATCCGTATCAATACGAAAAAAATCTAATCCTGTTTCACCTATTGCCACAACTTTTTTTGAAGAACTTGCAATACGTTCAATTTCCACACTATCAAATTTTTCTACCTCACCCTCAGATGCATCATGATATGAACTCGTGAGATGCTCTGGATGATATCCTGCGCTCGCAAAAACTCCTTCATGTTTTTCTGCGAATTCAATTCCTGATCTTGATGTATTAGCTGATGTACCAACACATACCGTCCATACACCCGCATCCTGCATACGTGAATACACAGCGTCGACATCAGATGCGAAACTGGGAAAATGAAGATGAGAATGTGTATCTATATATATAGGTTCTGACATACTACTCGGTCATCTTGAACGACATGGCTTCTATATGCGTACAAACTATTTGAATAAAAAGGATAATGACGTATGAAAAATACTCATAATCCATTGCGCAACTTTCGATGCATTCGCTAATGCAAATAAACTCGGCACTGGTTTAAATGTAGTAATTAAATAAATCATTCCACCTAATAATACAATCGCTTCGCTAAATCCAAATGCCGCCCCCAATAATAAATCAACACTTTTCAAAAATGGTAGAATGGTAATGAATCTAAAAATCCCATCAACTATGGTCAGCGCATACCCCATAAGTCGATTTATAATTAAAAATAATGCTAAAAACGCTATAACACGTGCCCATCCTATTGGAAGAAAAACACCTAATATAGCAGCCAACCAGGATGACCAACTACGAGCTAAAATAAACCCTAAAATAGCCCCTAAAAGCCTTCCCAATGTATGAATAAACCCATCTTTTCCGCCCATTCCTACAAATATAAGCAGGACGAACATCAAACTAACATCGGTTATGTTAAATGTCATATACGTATAGTTTACCCCTTTGGCCGAGGTCCGACAACTAAAGTAAATTCTCCCCTACTACTTGTAGCACCAATTGCTTTTTGTACATCACGAGCGATTCCACGATAAACGGTTTCGTGCATTTTTGTTAATTCACGACCAATACATATGAGACGTGTTGGTTCAAGTATTGCAACTAATTCATCTAAACATTTCTCAATACGATGTGTTGATTCTAAAAAAATAACAGGCTCTTTGATCGTAGAAATTTTTTCAAAAAAAGTTTTGCGCCCTTTTTTGTGTGGAACAAATCCTGCATATATAAAATCATCCATAGGAAAGCCGCAAACAGAAATCAAAGACGTGAGCGCAGATGCACCTGGAATAGGGATAACGCGGATGCCAGCCTCATGCGCGGCTTGAACTAATTTTCCACCCGGATCATTCATTCCCGGCGTTCCCGCATCGCACGTATATGCAATATTTTTTCCTGCTTCAATCTCCTGAATAATATGTTGTAATTTTTCTGAACTGGTATGCTCATGCAAGCTAATACTCGGCGTATGAATATCATATGCGTGTAATAATTTCCCGGTCACACGCGTGTCTTCGCATGCAATGCATTGCACTTCACGCAATGTATCAACCGCTCGAAATGTAATATCGCGCAAATTGCCAATAGGCGTTCCAACAATAAAGAGGGTTCCTTTCATGCGCGCATGGTATCATAGAATCATATGTTGTCACGCATTATCCTATTTTCTTTCGGACTCGCACTTTGTGGTTCTGGCTGTTTTCGGCAGGATGCGCATATCTCAAAACCACCTAAACTCATACCAACAAAAACAGATATCACCTCGACACTCATAACAGAACCAATTCCAACACCACCGAATCCTGCCGAAGAATTAAACGCTGCTATACTCAAATTCCGTGATCAAAAATCATTTCGCGCAAAATTACATATACAAAATGCAAAAACATCTTTTAGTGGAACTATTGAATTCGTGAAACCATCACGTATGCACGCGTTAATACAAACCTCCGATAACCAAAGTCTAGATATAATTATTACAGGGCCCAACGTCTATACGCGCGTCAATGAAACAACGTGGAAAAATATTTCAACAACACCTGAAGCAATGAAATTTAGTGATATGTTATATTCTTTTACAAATGGTAAGATGAGTGTATCGCAATTTGGTATACAAAAAAATACACCAGTTGAAAAAACGCATGATGCAATCAAAAATTGCGATCTCTACACAGCAAAACTAGCACGTACAGATACAAATACACAAACCACACAGACCTGCATTGCAAATGATATCATCACCTATGTACACATTGAAGCCAAAGATACGGGAGTCACTGATATTGAATACTACGATCAAAATGCATTATTTTTAATTGAAAGACCTATATAAAAAGAGTTTCGTCATAATACATTATTGACGGATTAGCAGTCAGCATGGTAGAGTGCTAACTATATGATACCCCAAAATTTTACAACAAAAAGTCATGAAGCCATACAAAAAGCCCATGAAGTGGCTTTTAGAAATGGACAGCAGGCAGTTGAACCGATTCATTTATTATCCGCTTTATTAGAGCAAGAAGGCAGCGTTGTGCCTTCCATTATAAAAAAATTAGAGGTGGATATAGCAGCTTTACGCGGTAGCCTGCATGATATTTTAACAACACTTCCTAAGATCGCCGGTCATGATGGAGCGCTCAGTCAAATACATTTATCACAGGATATGGTACATACCCTTGTTGGAGCTGAACGAGCTGCACGATATTTTAAAGATGAATATATTTCAACCGAACATGTACTGCTCGCAATCGCAGAAGGTCGTGAAGCAGCTGCACATATCCTGCAAAATTTTTCCGTTTCAACAGATTCCATATTAAAAGCACTTAAAGATGTTCGCGGATCTGCAAAAGTAGATTCCATTGAACCAGAAACAAAATATCAAGCATTAGAAAAATATGCGAAAAATTTAACCGAGCTAGCAAGACAAGAAAAATTAGATCCAGTGATTGGTCGGGATGAAGAAATTCGTCGCGTCATGCAAGTGCTCACACGACGCAAAAAAAATAATCCTGTATTAATTGGTGAAGCGGGAACAGGCAAAACTGCTATCGTTGAAGGATTAGCACAACGTATTATTACAGGAGATGTACCAGAATCATTAAAAGATCGCGAAATTGTTGCATTAGACATTGGTTCTCTCGTTGCAGGAACGAAATTTCGCGGTGAATTTGAAGAAAGATTGAAAGCTGTTGTCAAAGAAGTGGAACAATCAAATGGAAAAATTATTTTGTTTATAGATGAATTACATACTTTGGTTGGTGCTGGTTCTTCAAGCGAAGGAGGAACTATGGATGCATCTAATTTGCTAAAACCTGCATTAGCTCGCGGAGAATTACATGCAATTGGGGCAACAACCTTAAAAGAATTTCAAAAACACATTGAAAAAGATGCAGCTTTAGAGCGACGTTTTCAACCTGTATTTGTAGATGAGCCATCCATTGAAGATACGGTATCTATTTTACGCGGCATAAAAGACAAATACGAATCACATTTTGGTATTCGTATTACGGACAATGCATTAATTGCAGCTGCAAAATTATCAAGCCGGTACATAACCGATCGCCATTTACCAGATAAAGCAGTTGATTTAATTGACGAAGCCGCCGCACAATTAAAAATGCAAGTTGAATCCATGCCCGATGATTTAGATAGACTAAAACGTGAACAAACACGTTTAGATATTGAAAAGCGCGCTCTATCAAAAGAAGATGATCCAGCCTCCAAAACACGTTTGAAAGAATTAGAAAAACATTTAGCAGAAGTTTCGGAAAAAGCGCATGATCAAGAGCTATCTTGGACCGCGGAAAAAACAATCGTGAACCAAAATGCAGATATTAAAAAACAAATTGAAAAATTTAAAAGCGAGGCAGAAATAGCAGAACGTCGAGGCGACTTAGAAAAAGTGTCAGAAATTAGATATGGCAAATTACCTGCAATAGAAAAGCAATTACAAGATGGAGAGAAAAAATTAAAAAGCTTACAAGGTGCGCGCGGTGTTTTACGTGACGCAGTAACAGAAGAAGATATTGCGCATGTTGTAGCGCGTTGGACCGGCATTCCCGTAACACGCATGCTGCAAACCGAAACCGAAAAATTAGCACATCTAGAAACTGAATTACATAAACGTGTTGTTGGGCAGGATGAAGCTGTACGCGCGGTGGCAAGTGCCATACGTCGTTCCCGAGCAGGTTTATCTGATATAAAACGACCCATTGGATCATTCTTATTTTTGGGTCCTACCGGTGTAGGAAAAACTGAATTAGCCAAAGCACTGGCCGCATCCATGTTTGATGATGAAGACGCCATTGTACGTTTGGATATGAGTGAATATGGCGAACGGCACACCGTGTCTCGTATGATAGGCTCCCCTCCTGGATATATTGGCTACGATGAAGGTGGACAACTAACAGAAAAAATTCGCCGTCGACCATATGCCGTTGTGCTTTTAGATGAAATTGAAAAAGCGCATGGAGATGTTTTTAATACCTTATTACAAGTATTAGATGATGGAAGATTAACAGATGGAAAAGGAAGAACCGTATCTTTCCGAAATACGGTTATTATTATGACATCAAATATCGGCTCAGATCGAATTCTTGAGTGGGGGTCGACACGAAATGAAATTGGATTTACTGATGGAGAGAAAAAAGATGAAGGTTCAGATGCATTAAAAAAACAAGTATTTGGATTATTAAAAGAAAATTTCCGACCAGAATTTTTAAATCGCATCGATGATACAATTATGTTCCATGCATTAAAACCTGAAGATCTAGCACGTATTGTTGAATTACAATTAATAGAAGTAACAAAACGTATGATAGATAAACGTATTCATATAACATTTACAGAAAAAGCTAAAAAACTACTTGCGGAAAAAGGATATGATCCTGCTTTTGGTGCACGACCATTAAAACGTACCATCCAAGATATGGTATTAGATACACTAGCGCTTCAAATCATCGAAAATAAAATTACAGAAGGCGATACCGTATCTATTGATGCATCAAAAAATGAAATCGTAATAAAAGTGAAATAATTAGGCGGCATCAAGCATTTCTCGTCTTGCTATAAGCGCTATGTTTCTTATACGTTTACGTATAGCTTTACTCGGATGCCGTTTTAATTCAATCGCAATTTTATATAATTTACTTGCAGCCGCAATCCACGCATGACTTGTATGAAACCATGTGTACAATTCTTCACATGTTACAAATATCCGACCTCGCTGAATCACACCAAGCTGACACAAAAAAACGAGCTTTAAAATATCGCTCGCTAATTTACGTTTTTGACCTGGCTTAGGTGCTTCACCTAAAGATTCACTTTGACAAATTTCAATTGCTTCACCCGTATCTTTACGCCACCCATCAATTTCAACTGATCCCATATGCCCAAATGCCCGTAAATCAAACACATGTCCCTGTATATACCCTTCTGGCAGAAGTTCCGACTCCGATGAACGGAGTAGGTCGGTATTAGACATTAAATTATTTTAAATTTTGTAAATGTTTTTCAATATTTTTCCATTTTTTAAGTAATACGTCACGAATTTCCGGCGCTTCCTTGGCGCTCATTTCCTTACCTACTGCATATACTTTCATTACTTTGTCTACAACTTTTTCATATTTTGCTTTTGTCAATTCTCCGGTAGATTCTAATTCTTTCATAAGCAGCGCTTGTAATTTTTCTGCTTTTTTATGTCCATTTTTAATTAAATCTTTCCCTTTTTTACTTTGAAGAAAATACCCTGTCGCAACGCCTATCGCCGAACCAATAAGCAGCCCTATGCCAAGATGTGTTTTTTGTGTTTTCATATATACAAATTATATCACACTTTTCATTTACCAAGAAGCGCATACATTGCACGTTTCCCCGCTTCTACACCCGGTTGATCATATGTATTAATTCCATATAAACATCCAGCGATAGCGGTCGCAATTTCAAAATGCAGGATAAGTGCACCAAAACTTTCCGTGGATATATCACGCAAAAAAATAGTCATATTCGGACGCCCAGCATCACGCAACGCCTGAGCAGATGCTTCACGTTCCGCATGAATAATTCGTGTCATAGAAACGCCAGATAAATATGAAAGAGATGGAATATCTTTTGCACTCGCAGGTACACGCATATCTTTTTCAAATTTTTCAATTTCAATAAAGGTTATTGTTTTATCTCGTGGGCCCTCCATATATAATTGCATTTGCGAATGTTGATCTGTTGCACCCAGTGCGGCTACCGGTGTTGGACCAACACCCTCATCATCAGACGAATTTTTTTTCTTTCCTAAACTTTCTGCCCATAATTGTCTAAACCATTTTCCTGTTTCATACAATTGCGAACTATATGGCATTAATACCTGAATGGACTGCCCATGTCTAAAATCAGCAATATACTGTAACGCACCATATACACACGCAGCATTATCGAAACTTTTTTCTAAAATAAATTTTTCACGTATGTGTTCTGCTCCTTTCAATATTTTTTTAATATCTATAGCCGCACATGCTAAGGGAAACAAACCAACGGCGGTTAAAATGGAAAATCTCCCTCCAATATTTTTTGGTACAGGAAGCAGTACATATTTTTCTTGTATAGCAAGAGCGTGTAAAGATCCTACATCCATATCTGTTGTCGCAACTATATGTTGCGCATATTTTTTCCCTAATTTTTTTTTAAAAAAATCTCGCACTATTAAAAACGATGTCATAGGTTCTACCGTATCTCCAGATTTTGAAATGATATTCACTACGGTTTTTCGTGGTTCTATATCCTGCAAGATACGATACAACTCGACAGGATCAGTATTTCCTCCAGCAAATACCAATCGCATTCCTTTTTTTCCATACCCAAGCGCTGCGTATGCAGCCCGTGCACCCAAATCAGATCCCCCAATACCAATCACAAGACAAGTCTTCATCCCCTTTTTCTTATACATACGTGCACATGTCGTTATGTATTTCAATAACACCATATCATCCGATACACCCAACCATCCTTGTCTTCCCGTCTTCCATTCTAATAGCAATCTTTCTTTTGCCTTTTCCATGAGTGGTTTAACGCGCTCCAATTCTACCTGTGTCACCCCACTCTGATATGGCGCGCGCGCAAAAAAATTTTTCGTATCTAATTTTAATAGATGTGACATACACACAAAGTATAGCACATACTATATCTTACACACTTCCAAAAATAAAAATAACGGGATCTGTTTTCGCGCTTCATTTTCTGCATGTGCTCGCGGTCCTGAATCACTCATTTTATTTGAATTCCATTCTTCTAATCCACATATACCTAATCCAGCTTTTTCAAGTGCTTTTACATATGACTGTAACGGTCTATGAAAGCTAATAGTCATATCAGATGGATCTGAACCAGGATGCATCTGCATTCCAATTTTTCTTTCACTCAAATACTCATCAACACGACGATATTGAATATGAAACTGCTCATCCCAACCCCAGCTTGATTTTTTTGGAACACGAAAAGCTGGATGATTCATCACAATATATATTTTCCCTCCTGGTTTTACAATACGGGCAACTTCAGCCAATGTCCCATGTATATTTTGTATATTTTGCAAAGCAGATATCAATGTCACTCTATCCGCACCTGCATCCTGCAACATATCAAGCTTGTCAGATGACCCAATATGATATTCAATCATTGGTGATTTTTTCTTTGCAATTGCAATTAATTCAGGCGCGATATCAACACCTATAACCTTAGCACCTCCCAAGGCAAATGCTCGACAAAAAAAACCTTGTCCACAAGCGATATCAACAACGATATGTCCTTTTTCCAATTTCATTCTTCTTCCTATATTCGGCAGGATAAGATCGCTTTGAAAACTCCCCTGCTGCCCCTCTATCATGCGATCATACCAAATAGCATTCTTTCCCCATGAAGTTGTATGCGGCAAAGATTGTGATGCAGGTTTTGACATATAATACAATGAACTATATACTTATTTTGTCAACATGTACAGTGAGGTGTACGCATGAAAAAGCTATTCGTTCTTTTACTTCGAGTAATGATACTCCTCATATTTTTTGTTTTTTGTAGCGAATTTCTTACTCTATTAATTTTCGATGAATCCTTTGGCCCAACGGATTTAACATCTATAGAAAAAGGATACTTAGGTGGAGCGCTCTGTACATGTATGCTCTTTATTGCAGCAAATTGGTTTCACAAACTGGATCCAAATCAAAATGATATACAAAGTCCTCATGAAAAAATGCATAAAAATGCATATGTAGACAATGCTGAAAAACGAGTCTCACACTATACACCTCGGCAGGATAAAAAAGAAAAATAAAAATCCCGATATATATCGGGATTATTTTATATCTAATTGATTTTGAATTGCAACAAGAAGTTTAAATGCATATTGCGTATACGTATTCGCTTTACGCGCATCAAACATTGATCCTGTTTGAAGATATGCATCTGACAATGAAAGCCAAGCATCTGCTTTTTGTAATATCACACTATACTGAGAAAACGATTGATGTTTTTCAACAAAATGCTGAATATATTCAAACTTTTTTCTCATGAATTGTAATCGAAACGGTGCAACACTCGCAGCATTTTCTGCTTCCCATACAAAATGTTTCATACGATTTTTGAGAGATTGAACTTGTTCCGCTTCTTGTAAAATCTGCACGGCATATGCATGTGCTTGAGCAGTATATGCGCTAGATTCAAGTAATACATTCTGCAATCGAGTGTATATAGTTATAAGACGATTTTGTATCTCATATGCCTGTTGCATATTTTTTGATACTATACTTCTTTCAAAAAAATCAAAATGCGACATCCCGATACAATCAAGACTCTCACGCATAGTGGTCGCCCATTGAGTGAACTCATCTTGATTCGTTTGTTCACAGCGCAATGCTAATAAAACTGTTTCGTATTCTTGCTTGCGCGCATCACATACTTGTTCCATATCCTTAGCAAGTGACTGCAAACGAAATATCTCCGTTTTATCTAGATGGGCTACAAACGGTACCGTAGCAAAAATATTTTCATATGCACGAGTTTCGCGGGCATACCGTAAATCTCTCAAACAAATAGATTCAATTTTGGTTGACTGTTCAAGCACATGTGCAAGAAAAAATATATCTTCTTCACGTTTTAATTCTGCGCATCCTCTCGAAAATAAAACGTGTATACGATATGCCGTATTTTGTATCAACTGAATACGAGAATCAATAAGTTCATGACTATCTTTTTTACTTCGTTGATTATTTCGCCTATCCATATACCAAAACATGCCACCAACAAATGTAAACAAACAGGCAACAAATACAAAACTCGCTATAGCATATAACATGTTTTCACCTCTTTTTTAAAGTACGGTACAAACCTACCATATATTGCTCACATTGACTATACCATATTTTTTCGGTAATCTAACACAACAATACTTATTTTTCATAAAATACCAAGCCCTCAAGGCCGAGCAATCGGGGATCGTCTAATGGTAGGACAACAGACTCTGAATCTGTTTATCTTGGTTCAAATCCAAGTCCCCGAGCCAAAAATTTACACCCTTCCTTCTTCAAATACTCCTCCCATAATAGTAAGTATGGAATTCGCTGTATCAGTCGGAACTACTTGAACATCAGATTTTTGTTCACCTATACTCGGCGCTTCAACTGTACCAACTACTTTATACGTATTGCCACTTACTTGCATAATCGCCACATCTAATAATCTTCTATTTTTTATATCACCTAATATTTTTTCTCTATGAAATGGATATTGAAATTGTAAGGTGAGTATATCCCCCTCTAATGCAACTGGATTCGTAATTTTTAACACAAATGCAAGTGATGCACTCATTTGCTGCACCGAACGAATAATAGCTGGCCAATGATTTCGAAATTGAGAAAACGTATTCGTATGTAATTTCGTGGGCTCAGTCTTTGAGTCTACGTTCTCACGTATAATTGAAATATCCGCTTTTTTTACCTCAGTATTTTTTTCAACCATTTTAGTCCCTAATTCCATATTCGTATGCGGAAGCAAGCCTAAACAAATAGCGCTCGCAACTAATTCCAAACAAAATCTTTGATCTGCACCATTTTTTGCATCTCGACGTCGTTCCATCACTAGCAATGCCATGTCCGTTAATTCAGCAGGATGAAATACGCCAACTAATCCTGCAATTGCGCGCTGACCTTCATCACCTCCCTCTAATCTTTTTTTCCACATATCTGAATCCGCGCTTAAGATAAGCAATCGAATTGCTTGAATAATATCATCAAAAACAGGTGCCAATGGAATTCCTTCATCCTCTAAAGCTGCAACCGCAGACAAGCCTTCGCCTAGGTTTCGTGTTGACCAAACTCGTAATACATTCGCGGCAATAGGTAATCGAGAAATCGGTAATATCAATGTAGCAATATCAACAGTAATTTTTTTCTCCCCAAGCGATATGAGTTGACCAAGCAATGTTTCACCATCACGCAAACATCCATCCGATTTTGTTACCATGCTTCGTATAACCATATCCTCAATTTCTACTTTTTCGCGTTTAGCTAATTCTCGTAAACGTATAGCAATATCATCATCAGCGATACGTTTAAAATCAAATCGCTGACAACGGCTTATAATCGTTAGCGGTATGCGATGAACCTCCGTAGTACTAAAAATAAATTTTGCATATGCTGGCGGTTCTTCTACGGTTTTTAACAATGCATTCCAAGAACTTGTCGAAAGCATATGTGCCTCATCTATTATATACACTTTGTATTTTCGCATAGGTGCGAAACGTACATGTTCAATTATATTTTCACGAATATTATCTACACCCGTATTAGAGGCCGCATCCATTTCAATCACATCCAACATTCTACCATTTTGAAAATCAATACAAGCAGTGCATACGCCGCATGGCTCACCATTTTTTGTATCTACACAATTTAAAGCATTCGCAAAAATACGTGCACATGTCGTTTTTCCCACTCCTCTTGGACCACCAAAAATATATGCATTCGCAATTTTTCCAGTAGAAACTTCTAACCGTAACGTTTCCTTTACACTTTCTTGGCCTGTTATATCTGCAAAGTATTTTGGTCTATATTCTCGACTAATAGATGACATAGTTCAAAGACTATACACGCTCTGCATACTTACTCCAACTCTCTCGTCCGTTTTATAACATTTTCTAAAGCAGCCCATTTCGTTGGCGTCGAATTAGGAATAAGAAGTACAGCTTCATCACCTTCACCCCCTTTATGAAAGGACACGGCTGCAGTTAAAATACAATACTTTTTTCCATCACATACCACAATCCAATCACTTGTACGTTCATCTTTTGAAAGCGTACCCATCACACGCTGTCGCTCTATTGGACCAATTTGTTTAAACTGAAATGTTCCATTCGCCTGAATAGATAATTTTAAAATATCGCCTTCAACTAATTTTGATTTTGACGCGTAATTTGGCGGAATCGCATATTGTCTTCCATCAGATCCAATCATATGACATCCATCAAAAACACCCTCAACAATCTTCCCATCATTGCCAGAAAGTATAGACTCCCTTTCTGAGTCAAATTTTTTACGGGTCATTGCCTCAATATCAGCCATATCCGTTTCAGTATCAAGCAATCTTTCTAGCTGAGATAATTGATTTTTTATATCAACAATAATACGTTTTGCAACATGTGATTTTGTCTCCATAGCCGTTAAAGAAATTTTATTTTCTTCCGGATCAAACTCTACTTTCATATATTTTTATTCATCAAATAATTCTGCTGTTTTCTGACGCTCACGAATTTCCGCTTCCACTATTTCGCGCTTTCGACCATATTTATAACGACTTAATTCGTGAATCATTTTTGCTAAATCTTTCGTTGCAGGCTCACGTGTACGCAATGGTTTAAAATTGAATGGACGAGTAGCCTGATTATCAATTAAAATTTTTGCATTAAATGTAAACGCCTCAACATTCAATAAATCATTTTCATTAAATACGGGTGCAAATTCCTTTGCTAAAAATTCTGCATCTTCTACACCAATACGATTGATAAACATATTTCCCACATTTCCAAAAATAGAATCTTTAATAGAATTATCCCCACCCTTTCCTTCTAATTGCCCTATAAATTGATGCGCGACAATCAAATCCAATCCGTATTTACGCGCTTCAGACAATATAGCAGATATAGAATCTGTTAAGAAATTTTGGAATTCATCAATATACAAATAAAAATCCTTTCTATCTGCAGCTGCCATATCTGCACGTGCAAGAGCAGCACCTAATATTTTTCCAACTAATACCATACCTATTAAATATGCATTCAAATCTCCAATAGTACCTTTAGATAACTTTAATAAAATTATTTTTTGACCATCCATGGCTTCACGTATATTAAACCCACTCTTTTGTTGACCTATTATAGGTCGCATATAGTCATTATATATAAACGGTGTCAATTTTGAAGTAATATACGGCACCATATTTGCAAGCGATGCTTCACCCCCAGCTTTCTGAGCTTCTTTTTGCCAGAAATTTTTCACATCTTGCGATTTACAATGTGATAATTTAAATGCGCGATAATCATCATCCGCTAATAATTTTGGTACTTCCATTAATGTTGAACCTGATTCAGGATGTTCCATAAGTAATAACAATGCATTACGCATATATAATTCAAACATTGGTCCACCTGTTGATTTTAAATCATACAATTTATCAAAAATTTTCAACATTTCATTTATAACAAATGTTTTTTCATTTGGACTTGCAGGATCAAACTCTAACATATTCAATCCAATGGGTCGTGAATAGTCAGCAGGATCAAAAAATATCACATCATCCGCTCGTTCTTTTGGAACAAAGCCCAATGCATCATCTGCAAAATCTCCATGCGGATCAATAATACATACACCGCGCCCTTCTTCTATATCCTGTTGCGCCATGGCTTTCATCATTTCTGTTTTACCAACTCCAGACTTACCAATAACATAGCAATGTCTACGTCTATCCTGCTGTTTCAATCTTACTGGGTAGCTATGA
>JAHFIO010000083.1 GCA_023246325.1 Candidatus Uhrbacteria bacterium
CCTATATCAACAACGTAATCCGCCGCCATCATCACTGCATTATCATGCTCAACCACAATCACGGTATTTCCCAAATCACGTAAACGTTTCATGGTATTAATTAATTTATCATTATCGCGCGAATGCAATCCAATAGAAGGTTCATCCAAAATATAAATAACACCGGATAATTCTGATCCTAATTGCACCGCCAAACGTACGCGCTGACCTTCACCACCAGATAAAGTCATAGCACCACGATCCAAAGTTAAATATCCTAATCCAACATCCATTAAATTTACTAATCGACGTCGAACTTCATTTGAAATTTGATCTACCACTAATCGCTCACGCTCAGTAAATCCCTGCGAGTCCACGACCTTCGTTTCTTTCAACCGAACAATCTTCGATGGTTTTACTTTCGCCGTTCCCTTCCCTAATCCTGCAAAAAAATGTGTACACTCTTCCAAAGAAAACGCCACTAAATCCGAAATACTTTTTCCTGCAATGGTCACAAGCAAGGCCTCCTTGCGTAATCGCTTGCCCCTGCATTCCGGACAAATCAATACACGCATAAACCCTTCAATTTCTTTTTGGACATATTCTGAATCCGTTTGTCGATATTTTTCTTCTAACATCGGCAGGATGCCAATAAATTTCATCGGCCTTCCTTCAACAATAAATTCTTCATCACCCGTTCCATCAAAAATGACTTTAATAGCAGCTTTAGTAACTTTAGAAACTTCTTCATGAACCGAAAATGCATATTTTTTTCCTACCTCTTCCAATAATTTCATGTTTGCAACTTGATTCCCCGCCATACGTGACCACGGTTTAATTGCACCCTGCGCTATAGTCAAACGTTTATTTGGTATAACTAAATCTGGATCTAAAATTAATTTTGTTCCAAGTCCCGTACACGTTGGACAAGCGCCCTGTGGTGAATTAAAAGAAAATAAACGTGGCTCTAAAGGAGGCAGAGAAACTGAGCATTTCGCACAAAACAAAGATTGTGAAAATAATTTTTCATCCATCGAGTCTTCATCTAAAACTGTTAGTAATCCATTTCCTAAATCTAAAGCTGGTTTCAATATTTCAAGTACTGATTCAACAACAAAAGAAGCATTTTTCTCAATATGTGTTATAACAATATCAACTGAATGCATTTTTGTTTTATCTACTTTTGTTCGAAGCGCCTCATCAATATCAACTAAGGTTCCATCAAAACGCACCTCTCTATATCCTGCATTTTCTGCGGTTTGCAATACCATTTTATGTTCACCTTTTTGTTCACGCACCATAGGTACCATTAAAATTATATTTGATTTTTTAATCATGGATAAAATTTTCTCCGCAATTTCACGCGAAGTCTGCTCCATAACTAATGCGCCACAAGATGGACAGTGCACACGCCCTGCACGCGCAAAAAGCAAACGAAAAAAATCATATACTTCCGTTACTGTTCCAACGGTTGAACGCGGATTGTGCGAACAAGATTTTTGATCAATGGCTACCGTCGGCGACAAACCAACAATCTCATCCACATCTGGCTTATCTTGAAGTTCTAAAAATTGTCGTGCATATGACGACAATGATTCCATATATCTTCGCTGACCTTCTGCATGAATGGTATCAAAAGCTAAAGAAGATTTACCCGAACCAGACAAACCCGTACATACAATCAATTTATTCTTTGGCAAATCTATGGATAGGTTCTTCAAATTATGAACCCGAGCCCCACGAACCGAAATGGTATTATGTCGCTCCATATATATAATTGATGAAAAACTACCATATATCAGCAGGATATGCAAGTCTTATACTTCACCATGGTTTACAATCATCTGTAGCTACACCTGGCAACTTTGCATTTGATTTTCTTAAAATAAAATCGCATACAATTGGCTTTGTAGCATTAAAAGCTGATGATAATTCTTCCGGCGTCCAATATAAAGATGTATCTGAAGGGGGCTTCACTTTCGCACCACAGAAAAAAGCATTTTTTCCATCTGTTGAAGAATATGTTGAAGCACTTGTTCTAGCATATCCATAAAAATCTCCCCCTTTTTCTCCCCCATTTTGTATACAATTTTTTTTACCTACTATACCAGATCCATTTAATCCTAAACCTATATGAGATTTTGTTTCTGAAGCAATGCGAAATGAAGCTATACGATAATTGACACTGAGCACCGCACCCAATAATCCACCCAAGGGTTCACATTTTTTATTGAATCCATTCAATATTTCTGATTTACCTTTTAATGGATCTACATCACCTTTTAAGCTATATACTGATGACACACTATCACCCTGACCCTTTGATAAATTCATATCTGTATCATCAGGCATATTTTTTAATACTTTATCTAAAGTAATAGGTGTGCCATCTATCATATTTTTACATACGGGTAATAATACAAGCGCTATAGGCCCACTATCTTCACTATACCCCACTGTTCCTGTGAAAATTGAGTTGACGCATGTATATTCAGGCCCCTTCGTTTGACCTTCTTTTGGTTTACACTCAGCTAATGACGGCGAGCATTTAATACATGTTGATCCACTCGTCTTAAATTTACACTGATCTCCCATACACGTATTTTGTGGGAAACCTTGTGCATAATATTCAAAATTACAATCTAATTGCCTAACATCTTTATTAAATATCGCCTTATCATAATCAATTTTTCCTGACGAACCTGTGGTTATCGCAAATTTATTCGGTGCCCCAGGAGGGGCTTTTATTTCTTTACAAAAATCTGTTTGTAAAAAAGACGTCGCATTTATCATATACACTTTCAATGTATTAAAATTTAACGTATTTGGATTTACGGTTTTTAAAATTAATTGCGCACACAATAATACAATTAAACCTATAATAGCATCTACCATGGTTGTTTTTGCTTTACTTACAACTTCCTGCCGTCCAAATGAATACACATATTTAAAACCTCCATACACGAACATCACTGCCGCGGTAATTAAACAAATACTTAATAGATAGTTAAATATAAGCGGAACGTAATTTCTTAATCCAGATATTTTTGTATTTCCTAATATAGGCGAGGATAATATTATGGTTGGTTCAGGCGCTATACACTTTCCTTGTTTCGCAGGGCAATTATCTTTCGGATTAACTCCTTCAAACGATCCATAATTTTTTTCACAATCCTCCTTGCTCCAGCAAAGTGCATTAATTTTAATATTTCCAGGGCCGGTTCTCCCCGTACCCTCAACACCCGTTGAACAATCCGCTATATAGGGACATAATCCTCTATCTTTATATGCAGGATTTGAACAATCCACCATTTTCATGGGTTGATTTTTATCATCTTTTAAATCTGCACATTTTTTTTGACATGTCTGACATGTTTCATTGGGATGAGGAGCTGAAACCGAATTTCCACTTTGACAAAAACAATCTGCATACCACCATTTATGTGTATCGCATTGCTCATATTTCACTGTTCCCGCACCTGGTTTTAATGGGTCAGCCGGTAAAGGAAATATACAGCCCTTACATACAATTCCTGGCCCCTTACCTTGTTCACATGCACCTTCAGGCGCTATTAAATTTTTTACATCAGTTGAAGTGCCTGGAGCTAGTTGTGCTTTTGTACAACAAGGGGGATGAAAAATTTCATTCAATCCACCTGTACAAGGGC
>JAHFIO010000084.1 GCA_023246325.1 Candidatus Uhrbacteria bacterium
GATCAAAAACTTCAGGCATAGAAGCCGCTATTAATATAGCGAAAAACTTTCTATGCTTTTCTGCCAATGTTTTTAATGTACCCATGAGTCCACGTCGTTCTGTTATGTGTGTATCCAATGATTCTGGTATAGAACCAGGAATTTCTTTTGTAGACATATACATATAGTATAGCATTTCTTAGCTCATTCGTGTAAGATATTGTTCATGTTATATCTTTGGAATACGGCTACAAAAAAACAAGAAATTTTTACACCTGTACATTCTGGTGATATAGGGATGTATACATGTGGCCCAACTGTGTATGCGCATGTGCATATAGGAAATGTACGAACATTTGTGATGGAAGATATTTTACAGCGTGCATTAGAAAGTGATGGATTACATGTACGACGTGTATTAAATATAACGGATATTGGTCATTTAACGACGGATGCGGATGCAGGGGATGACAAAATGGAAATGTCTGCAATCAAAAGTGGCACAACGGTTCAGGATATAGCTCAGCGCTATACAGATTTATTTTTGCAGGATGCGGAAAAAATGAATATCAAAATTCCAGCTGCGCCATTTTTATGCAAAGCTACAGATCATATTCAAGATCAAATTGCGCTCATTCAATTATTAGAAAAAAAAGGATACACATATCGTATAGATGATGGAATATATTTTGATACGTCAAAATTTTCTACATATGGAAATTTTGGTGGGCAAAAACTTGAAGAAAAAGAAGAGGGTGCGCGCGTGCAAGTGAATGTACAAAAAAAGAATAAAAGTGATTTTGCGTTGTGGAAATTTGCTCGAGTCGATGTACAACGTCAAATGGAATGGGCGTCCCCATGGGGAATGGGTTTTCCAGGTTGGCATATTGAATGCTCAGCAATGGCGCATGTATATCTCGGACAGCCATTTGATATTCATTGTGGAGGAATTGATCTTATTCCCGTACATCATGAAAATGAAATAGCGCAAAGTGAAGCAGCATATGATGTGCCACTTGCAAAATATTGGATGCATGTTGAATTTTTATTAATTGATGGCGGAAAAATGTCGAAATCTTTAGGCAATGTATATACGATATCTGATATTGAACATCGAGGGTTTGATCCTGTCGCATTACGATTATTTTTTCTTGGTTGTCACTATAGACAGAAACAAAATTTTACATGGGATGCTGTACAGGCGAACCAAAATGCTTTGCAAAAACTACGAAGCGTCATACGTACATGGAAAGGCTCGGGTACCATCCTTGTGGAATTTGAATCCGAATTTAAACGTGCTATCGCAGATGACTTGAATACACCAAAAGCATTAGCAATTATGTGGAAATTAGTTGACAGTGTAGCTTCGTTTGCAGATAAAGCCGCTACTATTTTGAAAATGGATGAAATTTTTGGTTTATCATTATCCGCATATGTGGGGCAGGATGAAATTCTTCCACAGGAAGTACTTGATTTAGCCTTTGAACGAATAGCAGCGCGTGAAAATAAAAATTGGATCGTATCCGATGCATTACGAAAAAAAATTGAAGATATGGGATATAGCGTTTCTGATGGAGCAGATGGGCAGAAAGTATCTAAGATATAAGCTGAAATACGGGCAAGACTGCATGTATGGTACAATATATGTATGTCAGACTCACTGAATCCTGGAATCGAAAAACCAGAAATTCCTGCTATTACTCATATTGAAGAACGTGAGGCTTTTCAATCTGTAGAAGAACAGAAAGATTCATTTTTGGAGGATGTAGTTGAAGAAAAGCCGGATATTGTAAAAGCGATAGAAGAAGTTGCAACTGCACCTATAGTTCAAGCACCCGTTATTAAAGATGAATTAACGGTTGAAGTTGAGCGGGTATTGGAAGATGGATTAGGGGATTTTTATGCAACACTGAATTCTGCTGAAAAAGAAAAATTTAAAATAAAGGGGGAGCATGCAGCAACGGAAATTACCATCATGGTGAGAAGCATGAAAATTAATTTTAAACGTGTGCTGTGGTTGATTCGAGATTGGCTTCTTACATTTCCAAGTATAAATAAATTTTTTCTTGAACAAGAAGCAAAAATAAAAGTTGATACAATTAAAGCGATGGTAGATGTTCGAAAAGAGGAGGCGGCAAAAAATGTATGAACTTTTCTTCTGATTTTTTAAATGATCCAACCGTGTTATTCTTGTTTATCATTGCAGGATGCATCGCTTTTCTTGTTACAGCGGTGTTTATTGTACGGACTATGTTTTCGCGTCGTGGGCGTGCGTCGACCGCATTTAACATGAAGGTTATTCAAATACGTGTGCCGAAGGGCGTACGCAAAGAGGATATGGAGCAAGGAAAATCAACCCAGCAAATACAGGAATTGATTTCTGTTATGGAAACAGTATTTGCTACACTTGGTGCACTTATTTCAGAAAAAGGAATTATCGCATGGTTTTTAGGTCGGCAGGATCAGTTTGCATTCGAAATTGTTGCACATAAAACAAAAATAAATTTTTATATAGCCGTGCCAGAGAAACATCGTCAATTTATTGAGCAACAAATACATGCACAATTTCCTGATGCGCAAATTGAGGATGTGCCAGATTATACTATATTTAGTCCTAAGGGGATTATTATGGGAAGTTCGTTAAGATTACGAAGAAAAAACTATTATGCTATTAAAACATATAGAAAATTAGAATCGGATCCTTTAAATTCTATAACAAATGCATTATCAAAAGTGGAAGATCAAGATGGTGCGGTTGTACAGTATATTGTTCGAAGCGCAAAACCATCCTGGAGGAGAAAAGGCATTAAATTAGCTAAAGCTATGCAACAGGGGAAAAAGAGATCTCAAGTGGAGGGGTCAGGAGTTATTGCATTTATTGCTGACGGGCTTGGTTCTATGGGAACGGCGAAGAAAAAACCAGATGAATCGTATAGGTTATCTCCTTTAGAAGAGGAAATGGTGAAGGGTATTGAAGAAAAAGCTTCAAAGGCAGGATGCGAAGTGAATATTCGATTTGTTGTTTCTTCAAATAGCGCAGAAAAAGCAAAGCGATATTTGAATGATATTGTTGGTTCATACGGTCAATATAATATTTATGAATATGGTAATTCATTTGTAAAAACTGTTTTTGGATCACAAAATCAGCTTATACGAAATTATATTTTTAGACATTTTGATACACGTGCGACCATGGTATTAAATGCAGAAGAATTGGCATCTTTATTTCATTTCCCACTGCCTTCAACGGAAACACCAAAAATAAATTGGTTAATGTCACGTAAACCATTGCCACCATCGAATTTGCCAACAACTGGTATATTACTTGGTCATGCAGTATATCGCGGTCATAGTTACCCAGTAAGATTGAAACAGCAGGATAGACGTAGACATTGTTATGTCATTGGTAAGTCTGGAGTAGGTAAAACAGAAATGATGAAAGCTATGGCGCAACAGGATATAGAAGAAGGGCGCGGTGTATGTATTATTGATCCGCATGGAGACTTCGCAGATGATGCGTTGGGTTTTGTTCCAAAAGAACGAGCGGATGATGTGATATTTTTTGATCCTGCCGACTATTCACGACCCATTGGATTGAATATGTTAGAGTTTGATCCTGCAAGTCCAAATGAAAAAACATTTG
>JAHFIO010000085.1 GCA_023246325.1 Candidatus Uhrbacteria bacterium
TTAGGATCAGAATTATCCGGTGTTATTTATATTTTGGATGAACCTTCTATTGGATTGCATTCGCGCGATAATGATAAATTAATTAATACCATGAAACGTTTACGTGATTTGGGAAATACGGTGATTGTGGTTGAGCATGATAATGCAGTGATGATGGCGGCAGACTATGTTGTTGATATAGGCCCTGGTGCAGGTGAATATGGAGGTGAAGTTGTTGCAAAAGGGACTTTGGCAGAAATTAAAAAGAATAAAGATTCTTTGACAGGTGCGTATTTGACGGGTCGTAAAAATATTGAAGTTCCAAAAAAACGTCGCAAAGGAAATGGAAAGTCTGTTATTGTAAAAGGTGCAACAGAATTTAATTTAAAAAATGTTGATTGTAAATTCCCTTTAGGAAAATTTATTTGTGTGTCTGGTGTATCAGGATCTGGAAAATCGACATTGGTTTTAGATATTTTAGGTCGATCTTTGTCCGCGCATTTTTATAATTCGAAAGATTTACCAGGTGCGCATAAAAAAATAGAAGGTATGGAACATTTGGATAAGGTTGTTTCGGTGGATCAAAGTCCTATTGGGAGAACGCCGAGGTCTAATCCTGCCACGTATACAGGCGTGTTTACAGCCATACGAGATTTATTTACGGAATTACCTGAAAGTAAAATACGCAATTTTGATGCAGGAAAGTTTTCTTTTAATGTAAAAGGGGGAGGACGATGTGAGGCATGTTCTGGAGATGGATATGTACAAATTGAAATGCAATTTTTGCCAGATGTTTTTGTAGAGTGCTCTGAATGTCATGGCAAACGATATAATAAAGAAGCATTAGAAGTTCATTATCATCAAAAAACAATTGCAGATATTTTGGATATGACGGTAGAAGAAGCTCGACGATTCTTTGTTGATCAGCCGCTTATATATGAAAAATTATCGGTTTTGCATGAGGTAGGTTTAGGATATGTCCGTTTAGGACAATCAGCCACCACATTGTCAGGAGGAGAAGCGCAACGTGTGAAGTTGGCAACTGAGTTAGCGCGTCGAGCAACTGGAAAAACAATGTATATTTTAGATGAGCCAACAACGGGTTTACATATGGATGATATCAAACGTTTATTAGGTGTATTGCAAGCTTTGGTAGATAAAGGGAATACGATTTTAGTTATTGAACATAATTTAGATGTTATTAAATGTGCGGATTGGGTCATTGATATGGGCCCAGATGGTGGTAGGGCAGGAGGTTTGATTGTATGCGAAGGAACTCCGGAGGAAGTAGCAAAGAATAAAAAATCACCCACGGCGAAGTATTTAAAAGAACTCGTATAAACGAGTTCTTTTTTTATAATGAAAAACTGGCTCTTAGGCCAGTTTTTTTACTTCGCGTAATTTTCTTGATTTTGCATTTCGTACAAACGAAATGTTCCCTTTGCTTACTTTAAATTTTCGTACAAGTTCAAGTTTATCTATAATAGGTGACAAAACAGGATATATGCGCTCCACACCAATACCATCCGTTACTTTACGAACGGTCATTGTGCGACCAACTCCGGATCCACGCACGTTCAAAACCAAGCCTTCAAAAACTTGGATACGTTCTTTGTCTTCCCCCTTGGTATTCATTTCCTTAATTTTCTGATGCACGCGAATTTGCATGCCCGAGATTATATCGGCAATGGCTAAGGGTTGGTATTTGGTAGAATCAGACATATATGTATACGAGGACTGTACGTTAAAACGTGATTTTCGTCAATAGGGTTTGAAGCGTCTCTTCCAAATGCCCTTCATCATTTAGTATGACCGCATCACATGCCCCTTTGAAAAGTCTTTCTTTTTCTATATTTTTGAATCGCTCGGTGAAATCCGATATTCCTGGATTTCGCGCCTCTAATCGTTTTTTTAATACTTCGTCAGGCGCATCTATGAATATAACTTTTGCGGCAGGATATAGTTTCTTCACTGTTTGAACTCCCTGTACATCTAAAATCATTAAAACTGTTTTTTCTCCATGCAATAATTCTTCTAATTGTTTTTTTGAAGATCCATAATAATTTCCATATACCAGCGCATGTTCAAAAAAATGTTCGGCATGTAATTCATGTTCGAAATCCTGCCGAGACATAAACCAATAGCTTATACCATTTGTTTCGTCGGGACGTGGGACGCGCGTGGTACATGTAACGAAACGTATTGCATCAATTAATTTACGCGAAAGTATTTCTTGAACAATTGTTGATTTTCCAGAGGCGGATGTGCCAGTAATGATAATCAATTTGGACATATTAAGAAAATAATTTTCCTAAACTTGCAAAAGCAGGAATGGGCGGTAAAGTATATTCTTTTTTTTCTTCTGTTGCGGGGTCGTTAAAGGCCAAAAAAATACATTGCAACATTAAACGAGGCGCTTGTACATTTCTTTCTAATCCAGAACGTGTATATACTTTGTCCCCAATAATGGGATGATTCATTGCGAGCATATGCGCACGTATTTGATGTGTACGTCCAGAAATAATTTCTAATTGTAATAGGGTTGCATTACGATATCGTGTTACTACTTTATAATGCGTCCACGCTGCTTTCCCTGTTGTTTCGTGTTCGGGACGCGCCGCCATTCTGCCCTTTGTTGTTGATCGCGCGATGCGAAATTTTATATCACCTTCATCTAATACGATTTCTCCATATACGAGCGCTATATATTTTTTTTGTGTGGAGTGTTCAGCAAATTGTTTTTTTAAATGTTCAAAACCATGTTGCGTGCGCGCAATCACCATAAGACCACTTACATCTTTATCCAGACGATGCACAATGCCTGGACGTTCGGGATCTTCACCCACTTTTGCTATTTTTGGATCGATGGTTAGTGCTGCGTCGACTATGGTTCCGTGTTTTGTATTCGCATCAGGATGAGATAAAACGCCTTCAGGTTTATCAATAATAATATAGTCTTTTTGTTGGTCTAGTACTTTTACTTTTGGTGCAGGAGATTTTTCGTGCGAGACGGTTTGTCGTTTATCTGTATCTTCGAATGTAATAATATCATTGAGATGTAAAAATGCATGAACGCTTGCAGTTTTGCCATTTCGGCATCCTGCTTTCGCTTTGAGCAACTTCGCGATATGTGAACGGCTACTATTTGGCAGTTTACTCGCCAAAAAAACGTCCAGACGGACGCCTATATGTTCGGGAGTTATAATCCATTCATGCGTCATGTTGTTCTTATCCTGCATACTATATGAAAGTTGACAAAATAGCAATTATGTATAAAGTATAAAAAGGAGGTGCCGGTATGAAGCTCATTCGAAAATCTAAGTGGTACTTTCGTCAGTCAGAACGCATGAAACAAATTCGTCGTATGATTGAATTCGCATTTTGGAAAGAGCGCGATGCAGACGTCGTGATGTTCAAAGAGGCATTAACGCGCGAATTCGAAATGGGAAAATCTCGCTATATCTCTGTTCCAGAAGTTGAGCGTGAATTTTATGCTCGCATTCGGCAGGATGTAGAGGCGATGGCGATGGAAGATTCTGAAAAATTATTTTCAGAAGCATGTGTTAACATGGAGCTTGAAACAGGATTGTCTTTGTTAACAACACTTGCATATACACAATGCATGTTGAATGCTCCAGAA
>JAHFIO010000086.1 GCA_023246325.1 Candidatus Uhrbacteria bacterium
AATAATTAATAATTATATGGCAAAACCAAATTTCGGTGAGGCACCATCAGTAAGAAAGACTGTAGATTCAGATCTATCTACAGAAGCAAGGGAAATCCCTGTTAAGTCTAATCAGAACGCGGTTTTGAATGGGGCATTAAAAATGCCATGGTTACAAGCTGTAAGAGAGCAAATGAATCAAGTGCCAGAAATAGCTGATGATGAAAAAGTATTGTATGGACAGCGATTGCCACCTAAATTTGCTAAAGAATTAGAAAAAGTACGTGCAGAATATAGGAAGAAAAAGGTTGAAGAGGACATAGTGTTACCAAAAGTGATCATATCAGAAAATGAGCCTAAACCAAGAAAAAAAACTGAATCAGAAATAAGATTGGAACAAATTGAAAGAAATAGAGAGGGGGAAAGGAAGGCTGCAGAAGAATTCGCTAAAAGAAATCCTGCTGAAGCAGCCGCCAGAAGAGCGGAAGCAAAAGCACGTGCAGAAAAAAGCTATGCTCGTGTAGATTTTGGTCTTACCGAGGAACAAAAGGCTGCTTTGAGTGGAAATATGGTCGCGCCAGAAATCAGCCTTTTTGAAAGGTACAAAAAAGGTAGTATAGCTTTTGACGATATGACGGAAGCAGAGAAAAAAGAATTACAAAGACAGATAAACGCTGCGAAACGAGGGAATGGCTAAGCTGTTTGTATTTGTTTTAATACATCAAAAATATCTTCTTTCATAATGTCTATATGAAGTTTTCTATTTAGTTTTTTGGAAAAATCTCTCAAAAAGAGATGATGATGAACTAAAAAAATGTTGGAGAGAATCGGAGTGTTTGAAACGAGAGATCCTGAAAAAGAATTGGTTTCATTAGATGGATTAAATGACGAACAACGCGAGTTACTAAAAAAAACATTGGCAGATATGCTGGGAGACCCTGAAATAACTAATTAATAATAATATGAATGAAACAGAAAAAGCTAGAAAAAACACAAAGCCACCAAATACTGTGCAGGAACTACCCCCTGTCGATGTTTCAAGTAAAGATTTTCAAGACATGTTGGCATTGATTGATTCAAGATCAAATACGCCAAGAATTAAACCAGAACCGGGACCAGTAGCTCCTACATTTCATATACCTATAGATGAAGCTGAACAACCCGTAGTTCGTTCAGAAAATAGTGTTGTATCATGGACGGATCAGGAGGCGAAAGATATGTTAGCTTTTTTAGAAAAGCATTCAACTCCTAAAAAACCTGAGTAACATATGTTTATCAACATTGTATTTTAAGAGCATAAGAGTATTATATGTATATATAATTAATAATTTATAAAATTTATGAGCGAAAAAATGCCAACAACATTGAAGATTATCGATAAAGCAGGTAAAATAAAGGGCGAATTTGAAGTCCCGGCACCAACGTCCGCAGAAATTAAAGCAAAGAAAAAGAAGGCAGTTTTAGATAATTTAAATAATTTTTTAGGCGAAGATGCTATAGAAAAAGTACGTGCTATGTTAGCTGCTATTGATGCGGAAGAAATCACATAATATATCTTCTAAAAAGAGAAGCAGAATCAGGGGCGAGAAAGAAGTTAAGTAGAAATTAATATTTACACAGTATGTTAAATACATTTGAAGGAGGTGTACCCAAATTACCACCGAATGAAGCAAGAGAAAAAGCGAAATCAATTTTAAAAAAAATAAGGGGATATGTTGACCCAGATTTGACTGACGCAGAGAGGATTAAGCAAGGAAAAAGGAATTTTGTAACAACAATTGTTGAAGATCCAAGAACAATCGAATTAGCCACTGATTATGAAGAAACAAGATTAGTTAATAAAACACCTGAACAAATTGAAAAATTAAAAAGTGAAGGATTGGTTAGCCCTAGCCCCGAAACGATTATTGCGCATACAGGAAGTTTGTCTGATGAAGATAAAAAACAAGTTGCTGATGCATTGAATAATTATGCAGAAATAATTGATCAAGAAAATAAAGGGAATGTATAAATCATATATTAATAACAACATAACTCATTTAGAAACACACCTATGTCCACACCATTTGAAGGGCCAAAAAGAGATACAGGTCAGGATGTAGTGAAAATGTCATTAGAAGATTTAGGAGCCCCACAGTCAGAGCTCGATACTTTGCGTGCACAGTTAAAGCCTGTAAAAACAACAGAATCAACTGCTGGAATTGATGAATTTGTTAAAAAAGTGGAAGTTAAAGTAGATACAGAAGCACGAGTAGAAGTTGGTGATTTATTGGCTAATCTTCCAGCATTTACCGTTGGTGATATTTCACCTGATACGCGTACAGCTAAAGAGAGAAGTGATGACGCAGGATTTATTAATTTGAAAGATATTCCATCGTAATTTAATATTTACACGGTAAAAAAATAATGGGCATTGCCCATTATTTTTTTTGTATACGCTTTATGATGTCAAAAATATCTTCTTTCATAATATCTATATGAAGCTTTCTATTTAGTTTTTTTGATATGTTCGGATGTAGATTCGCAGTCACAAGATGCTCTATATTTGCTGGCATAATAAGATCAACATATACAATTGCATGTTGTACAACAAGTTTTGAAATATGTTCAGCCACTAATTTTGCAAAATGTTTTAAATGATTCTCATCGATATGAGAATGCTCTGGGATAAATGAACCTTCATGATTTGGACGTATATCATATGGAACGGTAATGCTATCTAGAATTTCTAGTGATTCTCCACCTACGAGAAAAAATTTAGAAGTAACGTGATCTGAAATGACGAGTAAGGTTAGATGTGGGAAGTGTTGAAGTTCAATTGGTAATTGCATAATAAGAGTATAATGCGGTATGTGCAGAATTTCAGCAAATGATGCATACTAAGAATATGTTTCAAAAGCTTTTCCGAATCATTTTTATTTGTACTACGGTTCTATCGCCTTTTTGTATTATGCCGAATATGGCCATGGCGTATGATATGGAGGCAGTTTCTGCGCCAACTTTGAATTGTTGTCCACCGGCACATGTACATGTAGAAATTTCTGCCACTATTGGACAGGATGTGAAAGCTCAATTTTTGATTTCCCCTTTTTTCAAAATATATACTGAATCGTTTATAAAACAAATGCAAGATCTTTCATCTAAAGAGAGTAGATGTAGAAGTCCAGATAATCTTTTTCAAAAAAATTGTTCACGAAAAGAATAAAATTGTTTATAGTGTCAATATAATTTTATTATTAATATTTTTTTATGTCTTATATATGCACGTGGACTGTTTCGGGGATGACTTGTAAATCTTGCGAAAAGAATATTGTTGAAACCCTTAAACAAAATCCAATTATTTCACACGCTGAGGCTTCAGTACGATTATCTCGAGTTACAGCAACGCTCTTACAAAAACCATCTGCGCAACTTTTACAAGAATTAAACACGTCACTTCAAAAATTTGGTTATGTATTGTCTGAACAAGGATGCGTGATTCCAAACAAAACAAAAAAACCATTCAATACTCGGTTATGGAGGGCAGTTTTTGCCATTGGTATCGCTGTATGGCTCGGTTCAATTTTATTACCTCTTATACAAGGTATAGCACCAAAAGCAACTGCAACTGCTGCTATAGGC
>JAHFIO010000087.1 GCA_023246325.1 Candidatus Uhrbacteria bacterium
CAATTGTATATATGGTGGAAGGATTTCGTTTCGGATTTGTTGATACAGGAATTACATCTGTATGGATTGGTGCGGGAATTTTAGTAGTATTCTCATGTATATTAACAATTATTGCCTATTCATTATTAAGAAAAGGGACAGGATTAAGAACATAAGAATATACGTCAAAATTATCTTGTTGAATGGTAGCTATTATTTTTTTATAGTATTTAACACCTTGCAAAAACGATATCAGTACGAATAATAATTTTTTCCCCCTTTCCAAAAATTTCAGAAGAATCATGAAGCATGCGATGATCAAAGCATATGGCTTGACTTGCGATTGGTTCAATAGAAAATAATATTTCATCTGTGGTAGCAAATCTTTTCCAATCAGAAAAATTTTTTTCAGCAAATGGAGTATGTAATTGTGGGTCTTTAATAAATCGTGTAGCACCTCCTGTTATACCTTCGTTTTTAATATATATAACTAAGCTCATCAACGTTCGTTGTTTTTCAGATTCTATATAAGGCGCATCATAATGTGGGACGAGTAATCCGCCGGAATCGTAACGAATATATCTAAATAATGGACTTACTCCTATAGGTCGCCAGATCGCAGTTCCATCAATGTCGGTACAGGGCTCAGTAGTAAATATACGCGGATTATCTATATAGGGCGATATTCTATTCCAAATTACCTCTGCAAGATCGGGGGAAAATACTGACGCTCGATATGATCCTATTTTATCGCTTGCGATAAAATTTTTCATATACCCATCAATACCCACAGGTTTGTATCCGTGTTTTGATGCTTCGTATATTAAAAATTGAATTTCATTAGTAGTAAGTATATGAGAAAAATGAAAAAACTTGCTTGCCATACCTGTTTGTATGGGATGAGATATAGGTGGGGGAATTATTATATTTTGCTCTAAAGTATGTGTGATGTCTTTAGAAAATGAAAAACTGTTTACAAAATATTTTTCTCCTTTGGGTTGCGAATCAATTTTTTCATATCCATAGGACCATCCACCCGGTATACCGCTTTCTAGTATATCGAGATGTACAGCGGGTGATCCAACTCTATATTTATGACCATTATATTGATGAAGATGTTCTAATTTGGTTGATAAACGTTCAAATTGTTTTTTTGAGTTTATATCTAAGTCGGCAAGCAGTTTTTTTCGTAATCCATCATTGTGTAAAGACTTTAATAATAAAAATAATTCTACTCCATCGTAACTTACACCAAACACTTCTTCATCTACACGACCATCAAACATATCGCCTGTTGGAATAGCATCCAAAATACTTTTAGGGACACAGAGCTTGTGTGCTATTTTTCGTACTTCACTTTTATGTAGATCAGATATAACTTGAATATCCACTATGCCGTCTGATGCTTTTCCTACAAATCCAAGATATGCGCCTTCATCACGATTTGTTGTACCGCATACAAGCCCAGGTGTATTCTGCTGCGTGAGTAGACTTGTTGTATAATATAATGCGGGTGTTCGAAGATATGAAACAAGTTGTCCAGCTGCCCAGGGCTCTCCTACGCTACCAAGCGTAGAGTCAACTATTTTTTTTAGTTCATCATAGGTGGAAGTAAGGTCGCATACAATCGGTTCTAAACCATTTTGCTGAATAGCTTCCTTCGCACGATATGTCGCATCATCTTGATTTGTTGTATATGCAGATTTAAAAACAGGTAAGGTTATTGGAACAATTTTTTTAATAGGACTCGTTTTTTCTTTACTCGCAGCAACAATCAGTGATAGTACTACAGCAGAATCAATCCCACCGCTGACTGCTACTACACATGAAGATAGATGTGATGTATGCAAATAGTCGTTAATACGAATTTTCTTGGCTTGAATATAGTTTTCTGCATTAAAATTTCGTATAGTACGCAATTGTGTTAATACATCAATAAGAGGGGGATATAAGGCATCTTCTTGTTTGGTATGGAATTTCATATAGTGTTTGCATGCCACATGTCTACCGCTGTATCAATGGCAAGACCCTGGCTATCAATAAAAATTTTTTTGTCAGGAATATTTTTTAATAGGCAGGATATTTCGGTACATCCAAGAATAATGGATTCAGCGCCATGGTGTATTAATCGTTTACAAATATTTAATATATTTTGTATATGTATATCCGTATTTTTTCCACGCATGACAGCAATGATGGCATCGTCGATTACTTGTTGTTCCGTGTCTGTGATATGTATACATTCTATATTTTTTGTCTGTAGTGTTTTTTCATATAGTCCAATACGTCTTGATGTATGTGAAGAAAGAATGCTTACTTTTTTAATATTTTTTTCTTGCACTTTGTCGGTAGTTAATTGAATAAGATTTAAAATAGATGCTTGAATATATTTCTTGAATTCTGGATAAAATGTATGAACGGTATTACAGTCGATGAGAAGAACGGTGGCGCCTGCGTCCTCTAGTTTTTTTAATCCTTTTATTAATTGCAGTAGGATGATATTTCGTTGTGTATCTTCAAATCCGAGATCGTTAAAATCTTGTAATGGTAAATTATATATAAATATTTCTGGAAAATCCGTATCTTGTACAGCGCCATATTTTTTTTGACATGTGCGAATTATGTGCATATATGTTTGTGCACTTGCTACGGGACCCATTCCACCAAGGATGCCAATTATCATAGATGTGTAAATAACATTTTTAAATGTAGGGTACAAAAATCTTTCATAGTCATATCGGATGCATATCCTAGATATGAACAAAATTCTTGAAATGAAGCATCCGTATCTTTAATACAAATATCTACTTTACAATCAGTAAAGAATTGTAGGTTTAATTTCCATATTTCATGAGAAAAAAACATCTCTGATGAAGGGGGAATTTTTGCACGCGTGATTAATGATATATATGGTAATGAATAGGGGGCGCGAGCATGATTGCCATTTGGCAAACAAACAACGAGCCCTCCTGCACGTGCGCCAAATATAAAATCACGAAGATCAACAACATCGTAGGGTTCAATATTTTCTGAAGATGTATGTGTATGTATATACAATTCGCAAGAATATTCTAATAAAGTACGGATTTTATTTATAACAATTTTTTCTGGCAAGATACCTAATAATAAATTCATAGTACTTCCTGATGCAATATCATCGTCTAATATTGTATAGGTACCAGGTTGTATATGTTGAATTTGTGTTTCAATGTCTGGAAAACCAGGCCGAGCAATTAATCCATGTGGTTTTACTTGCCCGTCACATAATGAAAATAGCCGTGATAATTGGATGCCCGCATCTTGATTCGTACATGCATCGAGATTTAATATATTTTCTTTTTTCATTAATTGTTCCACATATTTTATTTGATCTTCTACTGAATAAATACGAATACTCATGTCATATGGAATATCTGGAGATAATACATGAAGAAAAGATTTTTGAATAAGGTTTTCTAATTTTTGTAAAAAAGAATTTTTTGCTTCTATAAGAGTGTCTAATGGAATGAGATGAGTCCATGGTTTTAAACACCAAGAACTTTCATCACGTATAATAAATAATTTTTTGGGACATCGTTTTGTTTCGTGGACATGGATTAAAT
>JAHFIO010000088.1 GCA_023246325.1 Candidatus Uhrbacteria bacterium
AAAGCGAACCATTCTTCAGATTACCCTTTTATTTTAGAAGCATTAAAAAATCCGCAATTTTCTGATTTTGTACAAGGAAAAAATTATCAAGATCATGCAGATGCTATAGCTCGTGTTCGGGAGATAAGCGATACCATTCGTATATTTGGTTTAGTGCTTATTGCTATTTTTGCACTTTTCTCCGTACTTATCGTGTATAATACTATTCGGGTAGCCATTTATACTCAACGAGAGGAAATTGGTATTATGCGTTTGGTTGGGGCATCAAGTTCATATGTGCGTATGCCATTTGTTTTGGAGGGAATATTTTTAGCATGTATTGCGATTATGCTGACAAGTATTGTTGTGTATTGGGTGGCGCTGTATATTGATCCTCGTCTCGTTTTTGTTTTCGACGGACAGTCGCCAGGATTGGGAATATATTTTAAGGCGCATGCCGTACAACTTATAGTGGGAGAAGGTGGAACATTGATGGCATTAGTTGCGCTTTCTTCTTGGGCAGCTGTTGGTACACATTTAAAAAAATAATATGGATTCACTTGTATATATTTTATTTGATGCGAGATATAATTATCTCGGTGAAATTTTTGTTGAAGAAAATAAGTTTTCACATCTTACATTTAATCCACGCGGTGAAGAATTACTTGGTGAGCAATTTGAAGTAATGCAATTGCGCGGGGTTCCCATCCTGCAGGATGCAAAAAAAAATCCACATGCCACACATGATGGTCGACTATTGCTTCGTGATGAAGGATTTGTAGATGCGTTACGTGCATGGTTGCATGATCAACAATATATTTCTTTTTTGATGAGCATGGAAGCGCTAGATTGTTGGGAATATGTTTTGTCTTTGCCACTTGATGTAGACGAAATGTTTGCATTAGCAGAAGATCTTGCTTCAGTACCAGCACATGAGTTGAAAGATTGGAGAAAAATGTTGGAAGATTCTGTATACGCAGCACGCCAGGCAAGGACATAGACAGGCATGTGCAATCTCTTTACTCTTTAATATATAAATATGCGTGAATCATTTCCACAGTCAAAAACATCAGCTGCAGAGCTTGCTACACACGTTTTAAAACAACGTGAATATATGGCGAGACGCGTTGCTATGTTGAAAGTTTTTGAAAAAGCGGGAAAAGGATTACCAAAAGATCATAGTTTGAATGCATCTGAAGCACTTACCCTTATTCGAAATCGTTCAGACGCAACCTAGACAAAACGTATATTTTTTCGTATAGTCATTAAATGAAACGTATAGTATTGAAGCCAAAAAAGGATATTCCTGTTCGAGCTGGACATCCCTGGATTTTTTCTGAAGCAATTTTACAAGATGTCTATGATGTACAGGTAGGTGAATGTGTAGAGGTGTATTCAAGTGATGGGACGGCTCTTGGTATTGGATATCACAATGGAAAAAATTCTATTCGAGTTCGTATAGTAACTTTGAATATGAATGAAGCGATTGATGTCGCTTTTTTTTGTTCCCGATTTTGTGCGTTAGATGCATGGAAAAAACCACGATTGCCGGAAGGAACTACCGGATATCGCTTAGTACATGCAGAGGTAGATGGAATACCTGGATTAATTATTGATCGGTATGAAAATAATTTTGTTATTCAATTTCATACGGCAGGAATAGACGCTTGTCGTGAGTTTATTTTGCGGGCACTTATTGAAACATTTCATCCCAGCTCTATTGTTGAACGGCAGGATGTAGAATTTAGACGTAGTGAAGGATTGAATGTCGGGGGAAGTATTGTGCATATGGGGGATGGTGATATCTTACGTAAACCAATTACGTTTATAGAATCGTATGTAAAATTTTCTGCAGATATTTTGAATGGTCAAAAAACCGGATTTTTTCTAGATCAGAGAAATGCTCGAATGTCACTTCAAAAATATGTACAGAATAAACGTGTGTTAAATTTATTCTCGTATACGGGTGGTTTTAGTGTGTATGCAGCATTGGGTGGTGCGGCATATGTGATGAGCGTTGATTCATCGCATCCTGCTTTAGAAATGGCAGAACAGCATGTACGATTAAATGGGTTTGATCCACGAGACGAAAAAAAGTTTGGATTTTTAGATGCGGATATATTTAGACTCATGGAAGAAAAATCCCTACCTGGAGGACCGTATGATATTATTGTGTGTGATCCACCAGCACTAGCAAAATCAGCTGCAACTTTGCCACAAGCAATAAAAGCGTATACAACTTTGAATACTGCCTGTATAAGTCGATTGTCAACAGGAGGCATTTTATTTTCTAGTTCTTGTTCAGGGAGATTAACACCAGAAGATTTTCGAGGAATTTTACGTCATGCTGCAGGGCGAGCAAAAAAAGATATTCGCGTTATAGATTGGTTGGGTCAACCCATTGATCATGGTGAACGACTTGCATTTCCAGAGGGTAGATATTTGAAAACTGCGATTTTAGAAGTATTATGATGAAGAAAAAAATGCCATATCCACAAAAAGAAGTGTGGAATAAAGTGAAGAGACCTTCTCTTGTAACGAGAATTGTACTTGTAACATCAATGGCGTATGCAGGATTTTTTTCTTTGGTGAGTGCAGGTGTATATGCGCTTATAGGGTATTTTATTTTTCATTCTATTAATGTACATGTATTGAGTGTGGTTGTGAGTATATTTGGAAGTACAGGATTATTAATTGGTTCTCGAATGGCGATCGCATTGGTATATGGAATTTTACAAATGCCAGATACGAATCCTGCCGAGGAAAATGAATTATGAATTATATTACGGCCACACGTATTTTTCAATATATTCAATGCCCACATTGGCCATATTATGATTGGCATGCGACGGATACTGAGCGTGCACTGAAAAGAAAGGTGAGTGATGGGGAAATAAAAAGATGGGAAGATGGTGTGACATTGGAAGAAGGATATGTGAAGGAATTAAGCCGGGGAGAGGATATAGTAGACATATCAATATATACAAATGCGGAAGAAGCATATCGTAAAACAATTCAGGCTATGGAGGATGGTGTGCCCTGGATATATCAAGGGACATTGATAGTAGAGGATTTATTAGGGAAGCCAGATTTATTATATCGTATTCCAGGCACGAGCATTTTAGGAAATTATACCTATATACCTATTGATATAAAATCATCTCATTCTTTGCAAAAATATCAAAAATTGCAATTATCTTTTTACGCATATCTTATTGAAAAAAATATTGGTGGTGAGATGACGGCTGCATCTATTGTAAATGCAAATAAAGTTCATATTGGTTTTGATCCACGGCTTGTGCGTACTGAGATGCTAGACATTGTGGAAACGTTACGTGATATTCGAAACGGAAAAAAACCTGCATGTGTTTTAAGAAAAAATTGTTCAAATATAGGTGTTTGGGGAGCAGTATGTGAAGCGGATGCTAAAGCAAAAAATGATATAGCCTTATTATATAATGTAGATGTAAAGCGATTAGCTATATTGCGAGAACTTGGTATACATACGGTATATGATGCTGCGCGGATGAATCCAAAAGAATTAGAGGGTATAGC
>JAHFIO010000089.1 GCA_023246325.1 Candidatus Uhrbacteria bacterium
TGCTTCAGGTAAGGAAATTGGAAGACATATTGGACCCATTGATGAAAAAGGAATTCGTGAACTGATGGGAAAAATATAGTAGACATCTGTATACATATCCTGCATACTATATATCTAATTTATAATAATATTTTTTTATATGCTCGGAATGAAAAATGGTCATTGTATGGTGTGTGCGAATGGTGCATGTGATGCAAAAAAATGTGTATGCCATTGGATGTGCAAAGGTACTAAGGCGAAATTAATTTTACGACTGGCTCTTGGTATTATTTTTGTATTGCATGGATACGGAAAATTATTTGGAGGTCATCCAGGAATGGAGGCATTTACCGGCATGGTTGCAGGTATGGGCTTCCCAGCACCTACGGTATTTGCATATGCAGCCGCTTTATCTGAATTTGTTGGTGGTATTTGTGTAATAGTTGGTCTAGGAACACGCTATGCAGCAAGTGCAATCGCCATTGTTATGTTGGTAGCCTGGGGTAAAGTAAAGCATTTTGCATTACCAATGGGTGATATAGATTTTCTTTCACTTGCTGTAGCTTTGAGTTTAGTTTTAACGGGACCGGGAAAAGCTTCTCTCGATAAAAAATATTGCAATAAAGAAAATGCTACAACGACAGGATGCGCAAATTGTAAAGATGGAAAGTGCATGTGCTCCACAAAATAATAAAGTTATCCACAGAAAAAAACTCCCTCACATGGGGAGTTTTTTAATATGATATACTATACAACATATTTATTAAATAATTATTTTTTATGCCAAGAAAATCCAAGACTCATAGTGAACCAAAGAAAAAGGTTTCTCATATGACACCTGCTGCATGGCTTGCCGTGTGCGCAATAGCGATATCAAGTGTAGTCATTAGTGACAATGCGGTTCATGCAGCAACCGATACTGCACAAAGAAGACAAGATCCCATATCAGCTGTCATTCAAAAATTAAATGCTGTACAAGCTCAGAATGCTCGTATTGAAGCAACCGTGAATCGTATAGAAGAAACCTTATCTGGTGGACAGGATACAACCAACACACAAGATCCAGGATCGAGATAAATATTAAAATAAAAAACTATTTTTATTTTTTGCGTATCATTGAAAATCGAAGCGCGTTCACTATCACGACGACATCTACCACCTCTTGCAAAATCGCACCATAGAGTGGTGGTATATATCCAAAAGTCGCACAAATCATTAATACAAAACTCATTCCAATACCCATATAAATTCCATTTTTTGCTAGTTTAATTGTATCTCGAGCAATACCCAAAACTTCTTTCACCTTTACAATATCATCATCGGTAACAACAATATCCGCAGCATCCACCGTTACCCCCATGCCATGAAATGCTAAAGCAATCCCGACATCTGCAGTTGCAAGAGCGGGCGCATCATTTAAACCATCGCCCACCATAGCAACAACCCCATATTTTTTCTGCAAAGATTTTATTTCGTTTACTTTATCTTCCGGTAAACATTCTGCTACAATATGCTGTATACCAATTGTTTGTGCAACTTTCTCAGCTGTACCACGTTGATCACCTGTTACCATTGCAATATGTTCTATCCCCATATCTGATAACGATGAAATAAAATGCGATACATGTGTTCGAAGCATATCTTCAAATCTCACTCCCCCAACTAATTTTTTTTCACATGCTAAAAACACGGTTCGTATTCCTGTTGCACGGTCTTTTTTTTGCACGTCCACAATTTCTATAGGTATATGCACACCCATACTTTTTAACCAAGACAATCTTCCAAATAAAAATTGCTTTCCATCTAAAAATCCGCTCACACCTTCACCTACAATTTCTTTCATATCGGCAGGAATAGCAATATCTATTTTTTGTTGCATTGCATACTGTACCAATGCATCTGCTAATACATGTGTAGACACCTGATCAAGCGAGGTAGCAATACGAATAATTTCTGCTTCAGTCTCCTGCTCAAAACCAAAAGCGTCATGTATTTTCGGTATACCGAAAGTTAATGTTCCAGTTTTATCAAAAATAATTGCACGCACACGTGCCAATGTTTCTAGAGCACCTCCTTGTTTTACAATAATACCTCGTCCTGCCGATCTACTTAATCCTGATAAAATAGCAATGGGTGTTGCTAAAATTAAAGGACAGGGTGTTGCAACAACTAAAACTGCAAAAGCACGAATTGGATCTCCAGAGATATACCATGCTATTCCTGCCAAAGAAAAAGTAATAATAGTAAATACCGTGCTATATGAATTCGCCAAGCGTACTATTGGCGCCTTGCTTTCTTCTGCTTCACGCACAAGTGCAATCATACGTGCTTGCTGACTATGTCCCGCATCTGCCAATGCATGCAATTCCAACAATCCATTTTGATTTACACTCCCCGCCATCAAACGCGTATGAGGTGTCACTGCTATAGGCAATGCTTCACCCGTAATTCGTGATACATCAACACTTGATATACCCGATATAACGATACCGTCCACGGGAATTGTTTCACCTGGTTTTATGATAAGTGTGTCTCCAGGTTTAATATCGGCAGGATGCACATCCTGCAAAGTATTTCCATTTTTAATATGTGCAATAATTGGTACGGATTTTACCAATGAAGATAATTCACGTCGCGCACGATGTAAAGCAAATCGTTCTAAAATCCTGCCCCCGCAATACATAAAAATTATTACAATCCCCGCCCACCATTGTTTTAAAACAAATGAGGCAGCTATAGCTATAAAAGCAATAAAATCAATTCCCATTGACGGAGTATATATGATACGCAATACTAGTCCTAGTCCTTTAAAAAAGAGAGAACAATGAAAACTTCAAAAATCATTTTCGCAGCTACCTGTATTGCTATTACCTTTGTATCTGTTCTCACATTCACCTATATGTCATCCAAAAATTCAGTTGAATTTACCGGCGAGACTGAATTGGTAGAATTGGAAACTGATACAGATGCATCATCGGACGCTCCACTCGCATCCGAAGTTGTTATTCCCTGTGAAGCAAAAGTACTTGTATATCACCATATTTCTGATATGAAATCAGGGCCGATGTTCGTTTCCCCGAAAGCCGTTGAAAAGCAATTCACATATTTACGCGAACAGGGCTATCACGTCATTGCATTACGTGAACTTGTTGATTGTATGGAGAAAGGTAGCATCCTGCCGAGCAAGGCGGTTGTGCTCACCTTTGATGATCGCTGGGTCTCACAATACAAATACGCTTTTCCGCTTTTGAAAAAAAATGGATATACAGCAACATTTTTCGTGCCCACAGCAATGGACATTCAATTGTGTTCGACGTGGGATCAATTGCGCGAAATGTCCAAATCTGGTATGGCGATTGAATCGCATACACGCACGCATCCATATCTCACACGCACATGGGCCGATGCAGCATTGGCGCTAGAATTGGAAGGAAGTTTTGCGACTATCAAAAAAGAGATCGGTATTGAACCGCAATTTCTCGCGTATCCATATGGCATGTCCGATACACGTGTTGAAGCTGCTTCAAAA
>JAHFIO010000090.1 GCA_023246325.1 Candidatus Uhrbacteria bacterium
AATGATTATAGAAAGACAATCGAAAAAACGAAAAATATTTTTTGCGTGTAATACATACCCTGCATGTCAGCAAGCTTTTTGGGATAAACCAACTGGCGAGACATGCCCTACATGTTCATACCCTACTCTCGTACAGCATGGAAAAAAAATCATCAAATGTCCGAAAGAAGGATGTGAGTATAAACGACCGGTGGAAGAATCCGAAGAATAATTTGAGAATAATATCTTAATGTCCTGATTCTTTTCCTGTAAAGAAATATTTTATTCCACCCCAAGCTCTTTTTACAATATTCGGTTTATTCTCTCCTTGATATGGGGTGCCGTATTCTATCGGGCCTTGGGCGACTGATTTTGATTTTTGTGCTGGCATTTGTATTGGTATTACGCGTAGATTTTTTAATGCATCAACAGTCTTTTTTAATTTTCCTGCACCTTCTTTCATTTTTTTTCTAGCGCTCGCATCACCATTCATATCTTTTATATTCAATGTAACCAATTCCATCATAATGGAATTTCTTAATAATGATAATTCCAATTGTTTCATTCTCATTATATGAGCCGGGGTACGATCTTTTATTTGAATACCGTTCAAAACACGCAATTCATTTCCCATTTTTATTGAATCTGCTTTTATTTTCCCCATTTCTTTATTTAAAAAATTGCCTCGTTTTACTTTATCAGGATTATCAGCGTTATCTAACTTTTTATTTTCTGTTTCACTTTTTTTAGCAATATGCTCAGACGCACGAGCAGATCCAGCACCAAGCATAACTCCAACTTCCATTAAATTTCTCCCCATATTCACTATATCTGTATCTAATTCATCCATTTTTTGATTATACACACTTGAAAGTGTATCCATAGGTAGTTCTACGGGTTCATCTAAAGCGAATTTTTTGCGTCGTTCTGCTTCTACCGTTGCCGCGTCTAGTTCTATTGGTTCAAAGTCTCCTTGCATTCCATCTTGATTATAGGAAAAGCGACCGATATTTTTTTTAATTGCATCACTTTCTACATTATTAGATTCAGCATGTATTTGATGCCACTCTTTCCATAATTGATTCATTTTATTTTCACTATCTGGTGTTGGTGGTGAAATTTCAATATTTTGTATTTCTATAAATTTTTGATACCCTTGTATTTTATTTTGTAATAAAGCGATTTTATATTTTTGAAATTCAGTTCTTACATTTTCTGGAATAGACGACATTTCATTTATTTCACTTTGATTTTTTTGAATATCTTTTTTTCTATCCTCAATGATTTGTAACGTATCCATTATTCTTGCTTCATGACTTGCAGCGCGGTCTTTACCTTCAGCTTGTGCTTCTGGTCCCATTCCACCCATTTTTAATGTAGATTTTTGTTGTACCTGTTCCCCAGTACCTTTTAATGTTGCTTTTATCGATTCTGAATGAGACGATTTATTTTCTTCTATTGGCAAATTTTCACCAACACCTTTTAACGTTTGTTTCATTGATTCTACAACTACAGGTTCTTCTGTATCCACAATCTCTACAGTCGGACCATCATGAGCCGCATCTTGAATATCTTCGTACCCAGTTGCCATTCTATGATCTACAGCTTTTTTCGCTAAATCAGTTGGTGTATCATTTATATGACTATAATCTGTTGACATTCGCTTTTGAACATCTTCAAGTCTTTTCGCGTTAATGGCATCAGCTTTATTCACAGGTTTTTCAACTACATCACTCGCAGAAAATTCAACAGGTTTTTCCATAGAATCCGCAACTGTTGTTGATTCTACTTTCTGTAAAACAGCATTTTCCTGAACACCACCAACTTCCATGCGTGTATCTCTAACCGTATCAGGAATTTTTTCCATTTCTATTTCACCCACACCTTTCGTTGTAGCAATAATATTTTTTCTCGCTTCTGCGCGCATAGCTTCACCATAATCATACGCTCTGCGTGTTTCAGGCATATCTTTAAAATAGACATTCAATTCTTCTGAAGTAAATCCTTCAGAATTTCGTTCTAATGAAGTTTGACGAATAACTTCGGCAGGATGTGCCGTTGGATTCTCTTTTTTATCTACGATAATGTCTTCGTTCATATTGAAATTACTATTTTAGTGTTTGTAATTTAGCGATAGCATTCCCACGAACAATTTCAATATCTCCCTGTGTTTTACTCGTCACGTCACCCAACATTTCCGCATATTCATTCTTATCACTTTTTCCCAATGCTATAGCAGTCTCATTTGCAGCTTTCAAAGTATTTTTCGCTTCATGTGTTGTAAAATCAACTACATTTTCAATTTTTATTTCTGGAACTGCAGATGCTTTTTCAACAGATTTTGCATCAGAAATATCAGCAATATTTTCAGCTGGCGCTTTTTCTTCAACATGCGCTGCATTCGTTTGTGACATATTTCTATAGCATACCAAATAAGCCCACCTATTGTATAGTCCAAAAAATGCGTATACTGTATATAATCTATGTCGCAATCAATTCAAGGACTTATTGATTCTGTTCTGATCTATGATCCAGATCTTGATATTGCGCGCTTACAAAGCGCATATATCTTCGCTAAAGAAGCACACGCAGAACAAAAACGCGCATCAGGCGAACCCTACATTATCCATCCACTCGCAACTGCGTATACACTCGCCGACATGCACCTGCCCCCGAATATGATTATTGCAGGATTACTACATGACGTACCAGAAGATACACATAAAACTCTAGAAGAAATAAAAGAAGTCTTTGGCGAAGAAGTTGCAAGTATGGTTGGTGGTATAACAAAACTTGGTAAAATAAAATATCGTGGCATGGAACGATATATAGAAAATTTACGGAAAATGTTTTTGGCTATGGCAGAAGATGTTCGCGTCGTCATTATAAAATTCGCAGATCGATTACATAATTTAGAAACACTCGATGCCATAGCGCAAAAAAAACAATATCGTATTGCTTTAGAGAGTTTAGAAATTTATGCGCCCATAGCAAACCGACTAGGTATGGGAGATATGAAAGGACGTTTAGAAGACGCCGCATTTAAATTCATCCTGCCGAAAGAATATGAATGGACAAAAAATGTAATGCAAACAACCGTTGCACATCGAAATGCATATATAGAATCCATCATGTCCAAAGCACGGCAGGATGTTATTGCATCTGACATTCCATTAATCGAGGTGCACGGACGTGCAAAACATTTATATTCTTTATACAAAAAATTAATAAAAAATGATCGAAATATTGCGCGCATTTATGATTTAATTGCTTTGCGCGTTATCGTACCAACGGTTTCAGATTGTTATGCGGCCTTAGGTGTTATTCATGGGCGATGGACTCCACTAAAAGGCAGGATAAAAGATTATATTGCGCAACCTAAACCCAATGGATATCGATCTTTGCATACAACGGTTTTTTGTGATGATGGAGAAGTGGTTGAATTTCAAATTCGCACACATGAAATGCATCAGAATTCTGAATTCGGTATCGCGGCACATTGGGCATACGATGAATAT
>JAHFIO010000091.1 GCA_023246325.1 Candidatus Uhrbacteria bacterium
GGAGCAGGGGAGTATGTCTTTGTATGCATCATGGATATTAGTATTAGTGATAGTTTTAGTAACGGTTTACTCCAGCGTACAGCTTTTGTGCAAGCAGGCTCCTCAAGCACGCAGGTTTGTGTGCATTCGTCGATGCTTGCTAAAAGCTGTACGCTGGAGTTTCCGTGATAAAAAATTTCTCGTTTTATTAACACGTACAATCATTGGACTATTTATAATAAGTGTATTTGCTATTTTTACTAGCGATACCGCAACACTTCCCCTGAGGATGGTGGCCATTGGGGAGTGGTGGGTGCAGGTGGGGATATTGCTTGGGTTTGCGTGGTGTTTGATAGTGCAGGGGGTACATCGTGAAAAAATAATTTTTTGGTTTTTGATATCGCTTATACCACATGTCTGTATTGGTATATTTCAATCGGTATATCAGTTTTCTCCGGCAATAAAATGGTTAGGAATGGCATATCATGCGAACACGGTTTTGGGTGATTCAGTTATTGCGCATGATGGAGTGCGTATGCTGCGAGCATATGGGGGTTTTCCTCATCCAAATATTTTTGCAGGATGGTTGGCGCTTGCGATTCCACTCGCAATGTATAGTGCATCGTGTGCTATAAAAAAAATGCGCGTATACTTTTATATGTTTCTCGCTACAGTATTTTCATATGTACTTATCCTGACGTATTCGAGAACTGCGTGGGTTGCATGTATTGTGGCGACACTTTTAATTTTAAAAATGGTAAATTTAAGTATTTTTTTTCGAATAAAAAAATCGAAAACTTTTTTTACAGGATGCATATGTATGCTTTCGGTATGTTTGATCTTGATATACACACACCGAGCAAATATTTTTGCGCGTATTGAAATATCAAATCGTCTTGAGGCGAAATCAGTGCATACAAGATTAGTATCACTTCAAACCGGTTGGATACAATTTGTACAAAAGCCTTTTTTTGGAAGTGGACCAAATGCGATATTACTTGATATGTCTTTAAAAACGGGGCCAGATATCAAATTACCTGAGCCACTTGAACCACCACATTCGGTATTCGTTCTCGCATTGGATGAATTAGGCATTTTTGGTTTCTCTCTCTTTTCATTTTTAATTTATTGTATATATAAAAATTCAAAGTGGAAATTTCCATTTCTTGTTGTTATCTTACTTTCATTTCTTGATCACTATCTTTGGTCGTTTTGGTCTGGACAATCACTTATTATGATTGCAATTCTGATTTCTTACTTGTCGTATACACAAAAGCAGGAGGAATATTCCACGGTGTAAATGACGTATGAACAGAACCGAATTCTTTTTTTAATTCATCCTTAGCAACGAATGTATATTGAAATAAAATAAATTTCCCGTTTGGTGCAAGATGTTCATGAATTATTTTGAAAAATCTTTTCCTTTTTTCAGAATTCATAGCTCCAAATGGTACTCCAGAAATAATTACATCGTATTGTACAGATCCTGCTGAAAGAATTTTTTCTGCATCACCGGTATACACGCGAACGTTAGGAAATTTTTCTTGGCATATGCGTGCTAATTCCTCGTCCATTTCGATAAGTTCTAATTGAACAGGAGAAATATGTTTTAATATTTCAGTGGTGATGCTCCCTATGCCGGGTCCTATTTCCAAAATTTTGCCATAGGCAGGAAGGTTGGTCGTCATTTTTTCTGCTAATTGTGAAGAACTGGGCGCAATAGATCCAATTCCCTTCGGATTTCGCAACATTTTTTTCAGCCAGAATAACATGCGCATAGAATAGGGTATTTTCCTCTTGACGTCTAGGAGCTATAGGGTAAGGTATGCCTATATCCTGCATTAGCAGTCGGGGCATGAGATTGCTAAGTATACAGGAAATATACTAATTTAGTTAATTTTTACACGTTTTATATGAAATTACGCCCTCTATTCGATAAGTTGGTAGTGAAAGCAGCTCCTAAAGAAGAAGTATCAAAACTTGGCATTATCCTGCCGGGAACGGGAGATAAGGAAAAGCCTGAACAAGGCGAGGTTATTGCTATGGGTCCAGGTCGTGTGTCTGACGATGGAAAGGTGCAGCCGATGACAGTGAAAATAGGTGATAAGGTTGTTTTTAAAAAATATGCACCAGACGATATTAAAATTGATGGTGTAGAATATTTGGTGATATCAGAAAGTGATGTCATCGCTGTAATTGAATAATTTCTTTTAAAAAATATATGTCCAAAATAATAATGTTCGATGAAGCAGCGCGTCATGCATTGAAGCGTGGTGTAGATCAACTTGCAAATGCGGTGAAGGTTACCTTGGGTCCTAAGGGTCGAAATGTTGTGATAGATAAAGGGTATGGTTCACCAACTATAACGAAAGATGGTGTCACGGTTGCAAAAGAAGTGGAGCTTGAAGATAAATTTGAAAATATTGGTGCAGAACTTGTAAAAGAAGTTGCATCAAAAACAAATGATGTTGCTGGAGATGGAACAACAACAGCAACGGTTTTAGCACAAGCGATGATTGCCGAAGGAATTAAAAATATTACAGCAGGGGCAAATCCACTGGCTGTAAAACGTGGAATGGAGCATGCAGTTGAAGCAATTGTTGCTGAGCTTAAAAAAATTGCCAAACCTGTTTCAGGTGATGATATAGAAAAGGTTGCGTCTATTTCTGCAAACGATGCAGAGATTGGAAAAATAATCGCAGAAGCCATGAAAAAAATGGGACCAGAAGGTGTGATTACGGTTGAAGAATCACAAAGTTTTGGTGTTGAAACTGAAGTGGTGCAAGGTATGCGTATTGATAAAGGATATACCTCACCATATATGGTTACGAATTCGGATCGCATGGAAGCAGAATATACAGATGCGTATATATTAGTAACGGATAAAAAGATTTCTTCTATTCAAGAAATTTTGCCGATTTTAGAAAAAGTTGTTCAAAGCGGGAAAAAAGAAATTGTCATTGTGGCAGAAGATATAGACGGAGAAGCACAAGCAACCTTGATCGTAAATAAACTTCGCGGAACATTTAATGCATTGGCCGTAAAAGCGCCAGGATTCGGTGATCGCAGAAAAGAAATGTTGCAAGATATTGCAATTGTTACAGGCGCAACATTTATTACTGAAGAAATCGGTCGTAAATTAGATTCTGTTACATTAGAAGATTTAGGGTCTGCGCATAAAATTCTCGCAACAAAAGATCATACAACCTTTGTAGATGGAAAAGGGGATAAAACTACCATTGCTTCTCGCGTTTCACAAATTAAAAAAACGCTTGAGCTTACTGATTCAGAATTCGATCGTGAAAAATTACAAGAACGTTTGGCGAAACTGGCAGGTGGTGTAGGTGTGATTCGTGTTGGTGCAGCTACAGAAGTAGAAATGAAAGAAAAGAAACACCGTATTGAAGATGCAGTTGCTGCAACAAAAGCTGCGATTGAAGAAGGCATTGTGCCAGGGGGTGGCGTTGCTT
>JAHFIO010000092.1 GCA_023246325.1 Candidatus Uhrbacteria bacterium
GCAAGCCTTTCTTTGCAAACATGTCCGTATATTCTGCATTTTTTTCCAATTCGGCAGGATATAGTAGGTTGTTTTTTTTATTTTTGTAGCATATAGTATTAAAGTTCGCACAATACGTGGCACTATATAATGTGTGAAGATATAATACTGTTTTTCATAAGATGGATGCGTAGTGCAAGGCGATATGGCCGAGCGCATGGACGGGTGGCGGAATTGGCATACGCGCAGGTCTCAGAAGCCTGTGATCGCAAGATCGTGAGGGTTCAAGTCCCTCCTCGTCCACCAAAAAAAGGAAGCTGCTTACAAAAAGGAAGCTGCTTCCTTTTTTTATTTCCACATCCAATTTGTAACTTTATACCAACTTGAGATACTTTGATATCTTTCCGCTGGAGCTGCTAAGGTCATTTTTTCCGGCATGCCGAATATGGACGAAGAAACTAAATATGTATATATGGGTCGAACTAAAAATCCTGCCGCATAGGTATTGGATATTAATGATGTTGCATTTGATCGTGCTAATGTTAATGCATCGGGTGAAGTTGCATTTTTAATTTTTTCTAATGAGTCATCAATGTTTCTATCAGACACACCAGATATGTTCAATCCACGTTCAACAGCTTGTCCGCTCCACCAAAAAGAAAAAATATCTTGTTCAGGTCCTAGGAAAACATTTAGCAATGTAATCATGGCTGTACTTCGATCACGAACGGATGATTGCACAATATCGTTTAATCCTGCCGATTGAATGGTGACTTTTACACCGAGCAAAGACCAACGTCGTTTTAATACATCGGCAATTGCTAATAAGCCTGGTTCATTTGGAACGGAAATAGTTATAGCTAATTCCTGATTATTTTTTATTCGTACAACACTGCCAGGCGCTAAAATCCATCCTGCATTTGTTAGTAAGGTACGCGCTGAATCAATATCCGCACCAAGCGGCTGAACGTTTTCAAAGGGAAATGGTCCATAAATGGCGACTGCATCAGAATGTAGCAAGGTTACAATTTCATTTCTATCGATGGAATATAATAGCGCTTTGCGTATATCTGCATTTGTTAAAAGTGGATGTTGCACGTTTATAAATGCAATTGTTTCTTGTGGTAATTCCATGCGCACATGTTTTGTTCGTGAAGAATTTACCATTTTTTTGGTTTCAATAGTCGACACAAATGCGAGGGCGTCTAGTTGATCCGATTTAAATGCGTCTAATGCAGAATTCTTGTCTGGAAAAAATTGCAAATTAAGCGTTTGAATATTTGGTTTTACACCATAATAATATTCAAAACGTTCTAATGTGTATGAATGTATCAATCCATTTGATTCTTTGCTAAACGATTTTATTCTATATGGACCCGAACCAATTGGTTTAATATTTAAATCTGATAATCGTGCATTGGCTGTCGGCACCTCACTCCATACATGGCTCGGCAGGATACCAATCGTGAGATGATCTAGAAAATGCACGTCTGGTTTTGGTATATGTAGTATGATTGTAGAATCACCAGATATTTCCATGGTTATATTTCTATATATTGGAAGCTGTGGATTTTTTCTATTGGGGTCTTGAATGGATGCAATTGTAAAATGGACATCCTCTGCTATTACGGGTTGTCCGTCATGAAAACGAGCATCTCCACGAATTTTTACCGTAAGTGTTTTATTTTCATCAGACCAGGAATAGCTTTCTGCCATATCTGGAATAACATGCACACCATCATATTTGAATAATCCGGAATAAATTAATCTGACTATATCGCGATCTACATCATTATTGATAGCGTCGATAGGATTTAAATATTTCGGTTGTCCAGAGAATCCTTCGGTGAATGTTCCACCAACCGCAGGGAGAACGGTTATATGTTGAATGACGAACCAAGTTGTTGCTGATAGTAAGGAGAGCATGATGACTATGAGCGCGGTAATGAGTAGACGTTTTTCATTTGAAGTAAAAATTTTTAATGCGTATTTAAATTGTTTCCATTTTGGTACAAGTTCTGGTTCGGTGACTGCTAATATGAGAGCGTGATCGTGGAGCGAGTCTGGGTTTTTTTCGTCAATTCTGTTTGTATTTTGCGCCCAAAAAAAAGCACGCTTTGAGAGCGTTATGATTCGTTGTATCACTCGATCTATTGTTGACCTGAGATTCATGGACGTAAGCCCGTTTTAACCAAAAGCGGCTGTGATAATTGCATTTGCTAAAAATAAGACAGATAGGCCAATTGTTACGTAAAATAAGCCTTTTTCTATACCACGTTTGGTACGAAAAACGTCTCCAGCTCCGCCAAAAGCGGCACCTAATCCTGTTCCACGTTGTTGCATTAAAATGGCTGAACTCAGCAAGGTGGAGATAAGGATTTGTAGTATGGGGAGAATGAGAGCTCGCATATGTTTGGATAGGGTAGACGGTTTAGGAGCAATAGTCAAGTTTACATGCTACAATGTGAATATGTGGTATAAAAAATGGTGGGGGGTAGGAATTTTATTTTTTATTTGTTTGCTGACGCCTCTTTTTGTATTGTATATATATCAAACAATAAAATTTACGTATTTGTTTAGTACGCGTGATCCTCAGACCGTAATAGCGGAAATAGAAAAAAATAAAAAATTGATAAGTGTATCAAGACTTTTTTCTGCAAAGTCGAGAGTAGGAGACATTGATATAAAAAGAATTGAATCTGTACATGCAGGACCAACATTTGGAAATCCAAAAGCAAAAGTTCGCATTGTCGAATTTTTAGATTATGGTTGTCCATTTACGAAACAGGTGGATTCAATTGTGCAGTCATATGTACGCTTGCATCCTGCTGATGTATTTTTGATGTTTAGAGATTTACCATTAACGGATTTGCATCCGCATGCGGAACTATTAGCTATTGCGGCGAGATGTATGTGGAAACAGAATGATGCAAATAGATTTTTACGATATCATTCCTTATTGCTCGGCAATCAAGATTTGCAGGATGAAGTATCGTTGCGCAGATTTGCATTAGATGTTGGTGCGAATATAGATGTATTTGATGAATGTGTAAAAATGAAACTTCCTGAAGTTGATATCAAAACTTCGGTTGATGATGCGGTCGCTTTGGATTTACAGGGTACACCAACATTTTTTTTCAATGGAGTGAGAATTCAAGGCGCGATGGACGATTCGACATTTGGGTATATTATTGATCAGGCTAAAAAACTTGTAAAATAAATTATGAAATTTTTACGAATGAAAAAAATGATTGGTATAGGCATGTGGAGTGTTTTGATTGCGATGAATATAGGGATGCCGATTGGGGCATATGCTTTGTCGGAAGCGGAATGTATAAAGGCTGATGGAGTTTGTACTCGATTTAATTGTCCAGCTAAAGCTACCGCAACAGCTGATTGTAAAAAAGAATTAGGATCTCTTATATATGTTCCACTTACTGGTCAAGGTGCTTTAGCTGGATGC
>JAHFIO010000093.1 GCA_023246325.1 Candidatus Uhrbacteria bacterium
ACTGACATAAGTACAATCCCAAAAAAACATATCCATAATAACATATTTTTATATTCTCGTTTCAAAATTACGAAAATAATTCCTGCACAACCCACTAGTAAAAGAAGAAAATTAAATACAATAGACAAGACAATGGTTGCACTTTGATCAAAAGTACCATAATAATGGAACCAAAAACCAGAAGTTTTTGTCAACGCAAATAATTTGAAAAATTTCTGTATCGTTCGTTTAATAGCAAAAATAGGTTTTTCACGAATTATTTTCTTTACTTCAAGCATACTTATACGATCAACGGTATCTGGCGTAAGACCTGAAATTTTTTGTGTAATTTCTGGTAGTGTATCTAAATTAAATTCTCCCGTACTATTCGGATTTAAACCAACCCAGATATCTAAACCTCCAACAACAGAATTATATACCCAATGATCATACGTCACAGCGTTACGAATAGCCCAAGGCATTTGAACAATAACAAACATACATAAAGTTATACACGCTGATTTCCAGTTTTTCAAAAATAAAAAAGTTAGCAATATACAAATACATACAGGCAAACCTGTTGGACGAACCATAGTAAGAATTCCAAGCAACGCACCCAATACATAGGAAGATTTTTTATAATAAAAAACTAATACCACTGCAATAAACAAAAACAGAAATAAACTATCCGCCATAAGCATGGCATTCAATTGAACAATATCTGGATGTACGGCATACAATATAATCGGCGAAATAGCGTATACAGACGTCGTCAACGATTTCATAAGTCGCCAAATCCATGCAACAACTATGGCGTGCATTAACGACTGTAAAAACCAAACTATCCAAATATGAACTCCGAAAATGAAATAAATACTAGCGAGAAAAAATTGATACCCAGGACCAATATCGCGAATCGCGTTATCCTGCGAAAGAGGTACATTACATTCAAAACAAAAAGTATGTTTCTGTACAAGGTGTATAGCAATTTCATGAAATTTTCGTGCATCAACTGATGGTACTATTTGGTATATGCAGGCATATCCAAAACTTACTGTAAAAGCAAGAAGGCAAATATATGTTCGTATTGGAGCACCGTGATGCCACAAACGTATACTTCGTAATAAATCTATACAACATTGCTTCAAAATTCTCTTCATATATTTCTTTCAATAATTTTAACAATATTTCCAATCGTTTTCGATAAATCATGATTCCCAACCACTCGTAAACGAAGCTCATCAGAAGAGGCGGGGTTTTCTAATTGATGTGCAATTGCTTGTGAAAATTCTATAACATGTACCAAACACCCTTCTGGAACAATATCTTCGAATGCTTCATTTGAGGTTATAACTGGACACCCACAACTCATCGCCTCTAAAACAACTTTATCTACACTTCCCGTTAAACTTGCATTCAAAAAAACAGAAGCGCGCCTATACCAATCTGGTAACTGTTCATATGACACACCTCGCTTCATATGTACAACCTGTGTTAGTTTTTTATCTATGATTTTTTGTTCTAATTCTTTCAAATATACTATATCATCTGATACAACTGCATCTCCTATAATAACAAAATGTATCACTTCCCCACGTGAATGCAGCTCTGCAACAGCATCTATCATTTCTGAAATTTGTTTCGAACGACTTATTCTGCCAACAGTAATAAGCAAATTTTTTTCTCGTATTCCTCCAGGTGAAAATAGAGAGGTGTCAATCGCATGACCCATAACCATTTTCTTTGTGGAATCTAATCGCAAGCTTTGATCATTTGCTGTAAATATTTTTTTTACAAAAAAATGTGCAATACATAATGAAAGTGGAATATGTTTATGCGTATACCACAGATATACCTTGGTGCGAAAAAAAATCCCATACCATCCTGCCAATACCGCATACCACGGTACCATCAAAACAAAAACAGCATCTACACGAAATAATTCTCTTAATATATAAAATTTCAAACGACATAACTGAAAAAATTTAGAAACACCTTTTTCTTTTCCTAAAGTTAGAACGCGTACATTTGAAGGCGGGTCAAATTCGCCCACTGATTGCGCTATAACGGTTAACGATGCGACCTGTTTTGCAATCTCTCGTAACCATAATATATGAAATCCTAGGTTTGTATCATGTATATCTACACGTTGAGTTACTACTAACAGTCGAATTTTTTTTGTTCGTATATCTGCTGTTTTTTGTAAAGATTTTTTTATACGATGCATCAACATTGCTGCATCAGGTAATTGCATAACTCGATGATGAGCATGTAAACTCAAAGTTTCTGCCAAATTTTTATCTTGCAAAATACGAATAACAGAATCTGCAAATACATCAGAACTTTCAGTAGGTACAATCAACCCAGATTCTCCATGTATAATCACTTCATTTGCACAACCCACGTCAGTCATAACTATTGGTTTGCTTGCCGCGGCCGCTTCTATGACAGCAATACCATATCCTTCATATCGAGAAGGTTGTACGTATACATCTGCATCAACAAGGATTGCAGAAGTATCTTGTACCGCGCCTACAAAAATAATAGATGATGAAATTCCTAATTGCTTTGCAAGATTTTCTAATATACCGCGCTCTGGTCCATCACCTACAATCGTCACATGCGCCTGTGGAATTTTTTCACAAATGCGTGGCAAAGCTCGTAATAAAATATCAACACCTTTTTCAAATGAAAGACGTGCAACGCAAACAATATGCGCATCATCGGAATTTTTAAATGGAAACTTTACATATGATGAAATATCACGCGCTACAGGTATAATATCGATCTTTGATTCATCTACATGAAATTGTTTCAGCCCTTCTGCCCCACGTTGACTTACCGTACGTATACGATCTGCGTGTACAATAAGAATACGAGAGATAAAAAAAACACATTTTTCTTTAAAACCAAAAAGTTTTCGTGAAAAAGCTCCACTATGGTCTTGAATGTGTAAACGCGTATGTGTACCTATTCGAGCTATGGCAGCAGCCATTCCGCAAAAAAATGGATCTTGTGCAGAAATCACATCCACGATTTTTGTTTGCAAAATATGTCGCGCCATACAAAGGGCGCAAAACCACGATATTGCACGATACGAGCCGCCACTTACATGTACTGTTACAGAAGAATGAAGCTTTATAGTACGTGACTCTCCTGTGGATATAATAATAATGTCTACTGTATCTCCAACAAAATACTCTAATTGTCGCTTAGCAGAGCGGCTTTCTGGATTTGCTACCTCCATATCCAGACCAAGTATCAATAACCTCATATAGTCAATATCTTGCCATGTTTAGCAAAAAAACAAAAGGTTTGATATGCTGTGCTCCACATGTTCATACTTCTATATCATGGGGTCAGACCAACATCAGATACAACGTCACCTGATATTCGTATCAAACATATCCCAGAAAAAATATTCAAAAAACAACTCGACATACTCGGAAC
>JAHFIO010000094.1 GCA_023246325.1 Candidatus Uhrbacteria bacterium
TTTGGTTTATATGTTGATTCAGTATCTACAGATGCATAATCTCTCAATCCCTCATCAATATCTCGACGTTTTGCAGTTTGCCGAGAGGTTGGTTTTGAAATTTCAAATGGATTTTTCATACAGGTACTAGTATATCAGGTTGTACTGGTGGCATATGATGCCCTTCTGCTACAACTTCTTGTGCGATGATACGAAAAACCTGTCGGCATTTTTCTGCGCTTAAACCAATTCGTTCAAATGGCTCGCTCTCCCCTAGTCCTAGTAAATACCCATCTATAAGCTCATGACACATCTCGGGTCTATACTGTCGAAAATCGTTTCTTAACAATATCTTCACAGAAAAACATATTTCACGCATATCTTTTAAAATACATTTTGGTAATCCAAATCGTTCATCCATATTTTGAAAACGTCCAATATCTGGATTTATGCGCACGACACCCTTTTTCTCAACAATAACTTTTTGCACAGAATCTAAGTCCACAATTTCACCTGCCAAAGACAAATTTCCCATATGTAAAAATGCATGCACCATACCAACACCATGCATTAAACCAACATTTTTTCCATACCAATGTATAATAAAACGTAAAAATTCTTTCTTCCCTTCTTCAGATTCAACGCTAAAATGTTCATCTCGTCTCAATGCTTTCATTTCCATATTTACATTCTCACACGCTTCTTTTAACATCACATCTCTTTCATTACATGTGGCATTTTTAAAATCACGCAAACGAAAAATAGATCTCATGGCCCGTATCATCACAACTGGTTGAAATTCTTCTTTTATATTTACAGCCATCTCACGATATTGCTTTTTTTCTTCCACGGTTTGCGCCTCTACAGCCAATGCACGAAATCTGAATATCGCTTCTTTTTTAAAATCTATAACAGACACATCTTCTCCATTTATAAAAAGTGTATCTGTTCTATACACAGCAACAATACCCTCAATTCGCATTCCTGCCGCAGATAAAATATTCGCATTAAAAATTGTATTTTTCGTTAATCGCTCGTCTAATAACCCAAGCGCATCATACCCCCAAGCTGTTTCAGGAGAATCTGGAAATATATGTGCTTCGGGTGAACCTGCCAAATCACCTGCCTGCACACCCATTTTTTTTGATTCATGTGTTTCTGGAAATAAAAATCCACCCCCCTTTATATCAAATTGACAATATACATTTTTTCGTTTCGCATCATTTTCATGAATGATAGTAGAAATTCCAACATCCGCACTGCGATGATGATATGGCAAACTACGCAAGGGCACATTCCCATTTGACCGATCTACAAAAAGTGCTAAATCTTTAGGATCAAAATACAGTTTAAATCGTTTATTCACATATACCTCGGTTAATCCTGATTCTGGTAAATTGCGAAATTTTTCAATTGAAAACGGATTTTCCATGTTACCTCTATCATACAAGTCGCGTACTTATTTGTAAAAAAAATCCCGCCAATTCGGCAGGATACAGCGTTACGCTCTTACAACATGTTTATCATGTTTAACAGATACAAATTTTTTCGCAGGTCGCGCAATATATCCAGGTGTACGCGCAAGTTCAAGCATGCGTTTCTCGGAACGATGTTCAGAAATCACCTCCTGAATATGTACGAGACCATTTGAATCTGTTTCAACACGAAGTATTAATTTTCTTTTATCTCTTTGATGTCGAATAGTTCCTGTGCGATACATTTGAGAATCATGTTTTGATTCCAAAATTTCACCCTCGTTCGCAATTCGTAACAATTCAGATGCAATCAAATCATACGGAATGCGCACTTCACGCTTTGCATCTTCAACAGTAAATACTTTTGGAACAATTCGCTGTTCATAAGAAGCAGATACTGCGCGAAGATGTGCATACAAATATCTCGCAATTGTATTGCGATTAACATCCACCCCAAGAAACAACGTGCAGAACTGTACAACCGCTATTTCCAAATTTTCAAACTGTGGATGCATATGCAACCTATACGATTCATTCAATGCCAAATCACGCATATTTTTCGCGGTCGCGCGCTTCAGGCGAGGCGCTATATCCTGCCGAACCTTTTTGGTTTTTTTTGCTGGCAGAATGCGCGCGCATGAAATTTTTGCATGACTCGATTTGATGATGGGTCGCTTGATCATGAAACCTCGTATGGTAAAGGACTGGCGTACCTTAGCAAAAGAAAAAACACCTGACAAGGTGTTTCTATACTATAAGCCGCAGGGCACAATATGGTATTCATACACTTTTTTATCTTCATTGTACGTTTTCATCATACAATTACCTCTTCCAAAGTTTGAATATCCTACGAGGTGAGAATGTGTCGAGACTGTATAATACATTCTATCATTATCATATGGTCGACGAAGACCCAAAATAGTATTTTCGCCTTCATTTTCTGTTACAACATCAATAACAAATGTATATCCTAATGGGATTTCATTTTCAGATTTACAGGGAAATCTAGAAACCGCAAACATGGGGCAACCAAAAAGCAAAAACATCATGACGCAAACTAGCACTTTTTTGAACATGTGAAACTCCTTTTCAATTTTCGCACGCAACTCTGTAATATCTTGGATATCCGTTAGATAGTTGTACTTTCATAAAACAACTTCCAACGGGTCCAAAAGCATTTCTTGATGTAAAAGCTTTTCCACTTTCATCAGGGGCTGACGCATTCATATATACACGACGAACTTTTACATATGAACCCTCTTTCGCATTATACTGTACTGCTACAATGCGATACATTGTATCGTATCGTAATTCAGCTTCTTCAATTTCAAATGTGGCAAAAAATAAAGGGTTAAAACAACTCGCCAAAAATAGGCAGGATGCGAATGTGAGCATTTTTTTGAACATGTGAAACTCCTTTGTAAATGAACTTTGCGAACTGTATCATATAAATTTTTTTATGCAAACATGCGCATCCTGCCGAATCAGAAAACAAAAAACCCTCAAGAAAACTTGAGGGTTACTTTTTTCTCGGACGGAGACCGAGACTCTTCAACAAATCTGCAAATACATGCTCGCGATCGAGCAGAACTGCATTATTCGTATCATTGGAATAAAATGATGCTTCGGATTTCACAACGCGTTTATTCAGAGAAGAAACACGAAGGAAGGCGAAACCTTGATCAACGATTTTGAGTTTGTTATCCTCAAAATCTGTGCGATGCTTCAAGGTACCAACCTGAAGACATGGCCTTTGACCAAGTGCTCCATCCCACACCTCGACATGCTCACCAACGTGGAAGTTCGCGCCAATCACGATATGGCTTTCGAATTCTTTGGCAAGCATCTCTTGCGGTCGCAAAGACGTGGTCTTTGCTCGCGACATGTGTGGATGCAACATACTCATCTGCAATCCTGACGGCAGGATATGGCGCCCCATTTTCGGAACAACAATACGCTTTTCA
>JAHFIO010000095.1 GCA_023246325.1 Candidatus Uhrbacteria bacterium
GAAGTTGACGATGTTATACGTTTGCAGGATGATTATGGAAGAAATATATGAATATAGAACAACAAGGACAAAGAAAGGGTGTACAAGATCCTTCACAAGGCCCACAATCAAAAAATTTTTTGCATAAATTGCGAACATTTGTTGAAACACAAATAGACGCAAGCTTTTTACAGGCTGAAGATGATGGCTCGGTTGATATAACTGATCAAGTAAATGAGCATGTTTTAACGGAAGAAAAGCAAAAACAAATACAAAAAATAGAGGCCGTATCTGATGATATATGCGGGTTATTTGATAAAGTTGAAATGATCCTTGTTATTGAAGGATCAAAACCAAGTTATTTACATGGATTTGCTGTTGATATTAACGACCCAAAAATGATCAAAGAAAACAATGAAAGAATGAAACAGTTTGAAGATATATTAAAAAAAATTGGTTTCTTATTTGTTAAATTGCAAAGACTTTCAGATGCAAGTGATGCTATACAATATTATTCATATTGTATAGCGAAAGAAAAAGAAAATTTAGATACACTTGTTAAAGCTCGAAAAACTTTTGATGCCAAGGGGGTGGGGTTAGCGCTTGGGTATCCAGAAACAGCCGTTCAAGCATTCGGAGAAAATAATAAAGAAAAAAATAAGGTATTAGAAGAATTAAACAATACTGATATAGGTAAATTTAATGCATTTATGCCTTCAGAAAAACATTTCCTAGATGATATGCGTATGACACAAAGGAATATGAATATAATAAAAAAAGTAGCGCCACGTTTGTATAGGCAGGTAGTATCAAGAGTTGAACAATAATATATGAATTTATTTGAAAAAAAACCTATGCCAATTGATCGTGTTCCAGAGAATGAAATACATATTGAGTTCGTGCGTTCTTCAGGCCCAGGTGGGCAAAAAGTGAATAAAACATCAAGTAAAGCTCAATTACGATGGAATGTGGATGATTCCTCCGTTTTTTCAGATATTGAAAAAGAACGTATAAAAGAACGTTTACATAATCGATTAAATGCGGAGGGGGAAATCGTTTTATCTTCAGATCAAGAGCGTTCACAATTTCAAAATAAAACAAATGTCATTGCGAGACTTCAGCAATTAATACGCGATGCCTTAACTATAGAAACTGAACGCGTTGAAACAACTCCATCTAAATCTTCAGACGAAAAACGTTTAAAAGCTAAAAAAATTCAAGGTGAAAAAAAACAAAGACGTCGAGATGATTGGGAATAATGCGTATTCATGAACATAGAATCTATACTACTTTTCTTAAAAAGACATCAAGTTGTATTCGGGTTTTTTGCTTGTATATGTATTTCAGTTTTTTTTGCGACATATGCGTTATCAGAAAGTCCAAAAACATGGTTTGATGAAGGGTTGTATCTGCAGTTTGCACGTAACCTGATTACGCAGCATTCATATGCTATACGTATTTCACCAACAGAAATAATACCAGCGGGCTTATATGCTACAACCGGGTTTACGGTTTTTGCTCCCGTGGCGATGAGTTTTTATGCATTCGGCATTGGCTTATTACAGGCTCGCATAGTAATGGTTTTGTTTATTATATTGCTTATCGCGATGACATATATTGTTGCATATCGTGTTTGGGGATTTCGGATTGCATGTATTTCAACACTTCTTATAGCAACTCACGCGCCACTATATGGAAATGGAAAAAATGTACTTGGCGAAGTGCCAGGATTATTTTTCTTTTTTTTATTTCTTATACAAATTCTTCGGTTAGAAAAAAATCTTGGGAAAAAAACTTTGGATTGGTTTTTAGCAGGATGTACCGCTGGACTTTTTATGGCAACAAAACCAAATTTTCTTTTATTGATACCAGTGTTGGGTGTTGTTCTCATCCTGCAGAGAAAAAAACTTTTGGTTTCTGTAAAAAATGTTTTCGCGGCAGGATGCGGGATTGCAATTCCAGTTAGTATAAATATGTTTATGTCATTTGGTTTTTCTTCTTCTATTTTTTCAAGTTTTGGAGCATATGCGCATATGTCAGGTTTACAACAAGTAACGGGATTAGATCTTTCACATCTCATACTTCGAAATGCGACATATTTTTTTACAAAAGCTACACCTCTCTATTGCCTTCTTATTATTTTGCCCTGGTTTGTCTATATAGGTATACGAGTAAAACGAAAAGAAGAAATTCCAGCTCATGAACAAATTGCGGCAGGATTCGTTTGCATGACCGTTCTGTATTTTCTCAAAATGCCAGGATTTTTTCGTTATTTGTTTGTTGCACAGATTATCGCTTTCCCGTATATGTGTGCCGCGAGTTTCATGGGATTAGGTATTCGTATAAAAAATATATGTCTGATGTTGTTTTTATTCTTGATTCTTTTTCAATCCTACCAAGTTATGTTTTCTTCTTTCATTTCTGGATATTACCACAATACACGTACGCAGGAACTGACAGAATATTTTCAGCATCTGGATCCTGAAAAATCAGTATTTTTCTATCATACACCTGAAGCCGTCTCCTTTTTTCGAGGAGAGAACTACTTTCAATATTTTGACCTTCTATATTTCAATGATGGTTTTGGTACAGATCAATTGTCCCATATACAAAATGGTGATCCTGATATAGTGTATGTTGCACAAGATTCAGTTTCAACTATGAAATATCTCTTAACAAAATATAAACAAACAAAAATACTTGATCATGGTAATTATGTAATTTTTGAACGTATATAGATATGGAGCTTTCCATTATCCTGCCAACGTATAAGGAAAAGGAAAATCTAGAAATTTTGATACCAGAAATAGAAAATGAATTTCAAAACACTGCACATGAAATAATTGTTGTTGATGATGGATCGCGTGATGGAACGCGAGAATTGATAGCAGAGTTTAATGCAAAATATCAGAATATTTTTTTACAAGAGCGTGCGGGATTATTGGGTATCGGTTCCGCATTACGTGATGGATATAATAAAGCGCAAGGAGAAATTATTGTATCATCAGATGCGGACTGTTCGTTTTCCGCAGGTGATATGCGACGTATTTTTGAAAAAACGCAGGCAGGATATGACATGGTATTGGGATATAAAGTAACAGATACACCGCATGATTCAACAACAAGATCAAAATATAATATTCGTGGTTGGGTTGAAAATTTTATTATAAGCCCAGCATCAAATATGATTATCGGTCTACTCACCGGTATTGGTTTAAAAAATTATAATACAGATTTTCGCGCAATAAAAAATTCAACATGGAAAAAAATTCACACAAAAGAAGATAAAATGTTTTTTTTGTTAGAAACAATAGTGCGCGCACGACAGTCCGGTGCTAAAATTACAGAAATACCTGTCACATTTTCTGCGCGTAAAGCGGGGGAGTCTAAGGTTCATTTTTTAAAGCAGGCTCCGCAATAT
>JAHFIO010000014.1 GCA_023246325.1 Candidatus Uhrbacteria bacterium
AAAGTTTATAGGATGTCTTTATTTCCATATAATCTGACTTGCCTATATTTAAAAGATGTTCGATATCATTTTCAAAAAGATTTAATGAAACTTGTTGTATGTTTTTACCAATCATTTCATGTGTAAAATCTATATCTACTACATCAAATTTTGGTTTTTCAATCAAATCATGCAATGAATCCATTTCATCAGAATTACTTTCTACTTCAGTTGATGTTGTATGCGATTGTGTCTGCTGAACATTTCCAAACAGTGATATTTCAATTTCTTCTACCTGTGAAGTAATAATATCGTATCGTTTCTGAAAAACAGTTGCAGAAGCATTTTGCATATTTTGAAATGCTTCTAGCATTTGTGAAGCGAGTATGGCTAGATTGGCCGCTATTTGATTTTGCGGAAATTTATATGGTTGTACTTTTACAAGCACTTGCATAATTTCTAATTCATCTCCTCCATGCATTGTTTTATTTTTTAATAATGGAATCAACTCTTTTAGACTATCAAGAGCCGTACGTAATTCGCTCATTTTTTCCTTACTTTCAATAGGAGCAGGCTTCTGTTTACCACCACCTCCCATCATCGCACGTTCAAATAATGACATAATACGTATACTATACACTATATTCCCTGTTTTCAAAAATTATATCTCCATCTAAAATAATCTTTTCCACATCTACAAAAATATCTACATGATATCGATTATGTTCAGTTTTTAATCCTGCCTTTTTGTACACACCGTGTTTTGCACCGAGTGACAAATGCAATCCATTCATGCGCTCAAAAGCCGTTATATCAGACACAATATGTTTCGTATCCATTGCGCGGTTTAAACCTAAACCAAATTCGCGCACTAAAACAGGCTCATCTACACGAATCATTTCTAATACTTTTTGAAATTCTTCTGGCGCAGTAGGCGCACGCAAAACTCCCGCTTCAATATGCGCAACAAATGGCGTATATTTTTTTACCATATGATCCTCACCAGCAAATGCACAAATCAAAATATCTCCATTCACATGTAAAAAATCTTTCGCTTCAGAGAAAACTTCACCAATAGGAAAGCTACCGCCAATATTATTCATCTCTGAATAATCTCCGATATTTAATTTAGCAGGCTCCATTTCTGTGTCGTATAGTAAAGAAGTCCCCTTGCACAATACTTCAATTTTTTTCGCTGCATCTATTTTCTTTTTTAATTCATGGCCCATATGATGATAGTACACTGAATCATACGCCAATGCGTTTATATATATTTCCATTTCATCCCCCTGCATTCGTGCCAAATGCACATGTTCAATCGTCGCAAGTTTACGTTGAAATAATTCAATACGAAAACGAAAATCATTTAATCGAAAATTTGTTGATTGAACTAAAATAACTATATCGCGTGGAGACAAACTATCTATAACTGCGCGAATATCTTCTTGCGTTACCGTATCAAAATCAACAAAATTCGCAGATGGTAATACGGCTCGGTATCCTGCCGTAATCAATTGTGCCAACTCTGATTGCGTATCAAAAATAACAACGGCTCGCGCTGCCTGCGGATGCTGTATTGCATCTTGCAATGTGGCACGAAGATTTTTTATTAATGTTGACATTCGTTTCGGTAACATGGCGCTAGCATTGCATTTTTTAAAAAAATAAGCAATACTCATACCGTACTTTTACAAAGGAAAAAAAATGAAATACAAAAATGTATTGTTTGTTGGTTTAGGTGGAAGCGTAGATGCATTCGCAACCTTTCTCGCAATATCCGCTTTGCGTGAACAAAACTGGAGTTGGGAAAAATGCGCCATCGCAACACCTCTATCCCCTTTTCACGATTATGACATGACGCTACATGCAGGATTCATTTGTATGCGAACCATCACACCAAAAACCAAACGGTATATTCCGTTTGATACGAATGGTCCACTCGCAAGTATTTCAACAGATGATGCAATTATCAGTCGTATTTCACAAGAAGCAATGCTCACCTGTGAAACAATGTATGGTTTAGACTTACGTGGCGGGTCTGAACATTTGACCAAAGCATTCAAAACACTTGGTGCCTGGTATGACATGGTTGTGCTCGTTGATTTCGGTGGTGAGTCAATGTATTCAGGATCGAAAGATGTGAATGTTATGTCACCAATGACAAAAGCAATCATGCTTCGTGCATTTGTTGATTCTAAAATCCCTGGGATTGTTTTTCATGCAGGATTAGGTTGCGATGGTGGTTTGCATCCTGCTGATATGAAACGAGCAATCGGAGAAATGGGATCTATACCATGTCTACTTCCTGAAATATGCGTGAACAAACTTGAAAAGATATATTCACACTATTTTTCGCATGTATCAAAAACTGATATTTTCCCTTTTTTTATAAAACTATATCGACGACATGTGGGAAGAGAAACAACATATAATACACTGTACACAAAAATAAATGGTATAGCGTATTATACGACCATGAATCATACGGTTGATTCATATTTAAGTCATACGTATTATCTGACACAGGCACGAAAAATTAGAAATCCATTTATGGTTCGTTGTTCAAGCCCACGCGAATGGTTTGCGAAAACGCAGATACGTCAAATACACACGCATAATGAAGCAAATACATCATATATGCGGAGTGGAAAAGAAGTGTGGCGATTTGCAACACCCTCACGTCATTTCCGCGACTTCATTCGTGAGAAAATGATGTGCGAAATGATTCGTGGTTTGCGTGAGAATATAGGACTTCATGGAGTATGGTTTCATCCTGCCGATGCACATTTTGTTTCATCATTAAAACTCTCCGACTGCTTTGTGTGGCCGGAAAAAGATGGTATGATTTGTGTAAAGAGGGCGTAAGCCTTCTTTTTTTATTTGAGAACAATATAATTTGCAATTGCACTGTCTGTAATACCCGACATAAATTTTTCACTAAACCAATCTCGTGAACCATTGGGCCCACTACCAGAATTTACAGCAGATTCATCTGACCATATAAATGAAGCTGGAAGTCTTCCACATGCTTCACTATTCTCAGAAACGCAAAGAGAATACTCATATTTTTTATCAACAACCATTGGCTGACTCCCATATAAATTCATTAACCAACCTATAAACGGTGTATCGGAAAATGAATAATTATACAATTGAGAGGTAATAGGACCATTTGAACCAGAATTAGAAACTATACCATGAATTGTATAATCTATATGCCCGACCGATGAATCAACTTCAGCTATTTGATACCATTTAAATGCTACAATAATAACGCTTCCTAAGGTATCTCCGCTGATAGATTCTGTAGTAACACTTACTGTCGAGTCATCATAATCAGTATTCCCACGTTTTAATTTAAGATTTGTCAATGTAAGAGTACTGGGTTTTGCTATTTTAAATACAATTTGTTTCCATGCGATTATTCCACCTGGATTTACAGCAACAGAAAATTTTAAAATTTCACTGTCCAGGCCATTCGCCAAAAATGTTGACGGACTTGTAACAGTCAAAATTGGAATTGATTTATGAAGAACCATCGGATTCCCAGTTAAAGCATCATTTATATTTACAGGTATATTTGTACCAGTACTCATACCTTTCGCAATAACGCTTTGTAAGGACACGCTGGGCATATGTCCCGATGCTGGAAAACCTGGATCTCCTAAACTATCTGCTTTTGTTGATACAACTGATGCAAACTTTGCCCAAACTTGAAATGTAACCGATGTATTTTTTTGTACTAAAATTGGATTACTAGAAATATCTATATTCACTATATTTGGAGAACTAGCAGAAATACCAACCTCGCCTTGAATAATACCACCTTTTGCTATTCCCACTAATGTAAAATCTGATATGTCTGTGATTGGTGCAGAAGCACTAAGTTCTACACCAATCCGAGTAATGGATATATCTTCGTTTTGTGCAGATGCTATATATTTTGCCATTGGTATCCAAGTACCTGTACCACCTACAACTTGTGAAGAAATAGGCTGTGTATCTGAAATAATTTTTAATGTTCCAGGTTGTTGAGTTGGTGTAGGTACCGGAATTGGCATTGAAGTTACACTGCCAAAATATACCGTATCTGCGATTAAACTTTCGCGTGACATAATATCTGCACCATTTGCATAAAAATTTGTGGTGAGAATTGCATTCGCAGGATTCAATCCATTCATATTCATAACTGTGTTAGAAACTATTTTTCGTTTCATCGAACCATCCATAATATAATAATTTGAATCTGCAGCATACTTCAAAAGCGATCCATCCGGATGAAAATTCGATGTTATGGCTGATCCTGCCGAAGAATTATAAGAAATAAAAAGAGTATCATCTACATCAACAACGCGTTTCGCCCATGCATCACCATACAAAGCTTTTGCCACAGCCTCAGAACCAATCGCACGTAATACCCCCCCTTTAGTAACTGCATATACCTTTGGATCCGTTTGGATTTTTACAAGCTTTGTTCCCGGGCGCATTGTAATATTCCCACCTATCATAATTGATGCCAATTCAGAATCCGTTATTGTTTTTACAGAAGAAAAATCTGTATACCAAGAAAAATAAACATTTTCGTGTGGAAAAACATAGCGCTTCCCATTACTGGCATAATAATACACCGCCTTACCACTCGCTTTAATTAAATCACCTGCCGCGAAAGTTGCAGCAGATACGGGCATAGGCATTGCGCTTATAATAAGCAGGCAGGATGCACAAGCGGATAAAAATCTTAAAAGTGTATTTTTCATATATGAAAATTATACACTACTTGCACGAAAACTCTAACTAGAGTGAAATACATGCATAGGAGGTATTCCATGAGCCGTTTAGAACGGGATGTCTCCTTAGAGGAGACGTACATTAACAGATTTAGAGATCGCACTGAAGCAACAAGAAAGGTTCTCGTTCTGCTGGATTTGGAATGCGCAAAAGCTATTTCAAATTGGCAAAATTATGATGCATTTCTTGAAAAATATTTGGAAATGGCAAAATCACCCTTGAATGTTCGGGACGCATTATTTTATGCTCTATATTTTGAACGCATCAATCGATCGAATATAGCAAAACTATGGTATTGCGCCCTAGATTCAATGGGCGATTCACTTCCGCTGCGGATTTTTTATGTTCGCTCTGGAATGACTACACCGCTCATAGATCGATTCAAAAATCCGAATCATGATGAACTAAAGCGCGTCATTTTAGGAAATTTTAATCGATTGTCAAATCAACCGAAATACAATACCTTTTTACTTGAAGAAACTATTCGTGCTTGTCTTCATATAAAAAAGAAATCGTATTTGGAAGTTTTATTAAAACGATGTATTAATGATGCGCAAATACAAGCATCATTACGAGTCGCACAAATGATACATAGGTCTATGAGCGTTGAAGAGTCGTATGCACTTGGTATATCTCTCATCAAAAAGAAATTGCAAAATAAAGAAACATACACCTATGTAAAACAGGTACCTTCTCTGCACTTAGCAGATCCGTATATAACCGGACTAATCGAGATATCAGAAGGGCATGCGGATATGATATTCGCTCGCGCAGAAGATCTTGGATATATAATAACAGATACGCAATTAAGTCGATTGTATTTCTATATTAAAATTGAATTAGATTCAAACCCAGATGATATCCATCCAAATGTGTGGTTGCCTGTCATAGAAGAGTTACATCGTCGACATCCTGCCGACTGGAGCGAAAAATTAATCTCTGCATATGACATAGCAGTTCAACAATCATTACGATGGTTACGAACTGCTGAAGCTGGCTACTATGCTGATAAACAAGGCGTTGGTTTGCGCCCCATTGAATTGTTTATTCAATATTATTTTTTACATGAGCCATCACATAGAAATGGACGTGTATCCACACGACCATTTGTTGAAACGTTATTACTTGAAAGAATCGCAGAGGCATTAAAAAAATCTCCATCCACATCTTAAATATGTGGATTTTTTATATGTTGACATCTACCATTATATATGTCACATTTGTTTTGGAGGTGTACCTTGATAAAACGTTTGCTTGCAAGCTGCAGTCTGGGCATTTCGATCATTTGCTGTCTCTTCATTCCTATATGGGGGCTAACGACTGATACGTCGGATTCTTCATATAAAGATTGGGTGAAAAATCATCCAACATACCAAGTCAGACAGATTGAAGAGGTTATCGCAGGCGTACGAAACCCTGAAACTATCCACGATATAGAAATCCGCCATGCCAGTATACTGGCAGCGAAATACTCTATTGAATCTGAAAAAGATGTGGAAAACGCTTTTCAATTTCTGCATAGTTACTATAGCAAAAATGACTTGCGCGAGTTTTTAGACAATGAATCTGATCATGCCGGCACTACGTACCACCAAATGAAAGATGGCATTAATATCAGTACGCCTTGTTATAATGACTTTTGCAAAACAAAAGAACCATTCACCGTATTGAATGATGCAAAATTTTACTATCGCTTAAAGACTGAGGGTGCAAAAGCCGTACCACTCAATCTCGATACCCTCCCTCCTTCGCTCATAGAAAAAGAATTGCATCCTGTGCACGTTTCCACCTGGGCAGGATTCGGTTGGCTCTCGCTCTATGTAGGATTTGGAATCTATACGCTCGTAAGTGGGCTTGCATTTCATTTTTTGAAACCAAGAAATGAAAAGGAAAATCGATTTCCTGTTAATGTCCTTGAATGGGCTGGTTTCATTCTTATTTTTCCTGGATGGTTTCTTGTTCTTTTGCTCACAGGTAATATTCCTGCAGGATGGAGATCTTTGCGAGCAAAATTGTTCGCAAAAAAGCAACCGAAGCAATTATTTGCTGATACCATCGAACAATTACACGCATTGAAACATGGAACTTCGGATCCGAAACTACGAATCAAATGTGATGAACTAGAAAAAGAATTCGTGAAAATACGAGTTGCCAAAGAACTCGAACCAATCGAAAATCAACTAGAAGAAATTGGTATTTTTGCAAATCTGAATCGGAAAGAGTAATCTTTCCGTTTTTTTATAAAGTCAATTATATTGTATGCCCAACTCCATATTGATCCCAATAAAAAAAAGAAACGGACAATCCGTTTCTTTTTTTTGGAGCGGGTAGAGGGAGTCGAACCCTCATCTCCACCTTGGCAAGGTGGCATAATAGCCGCTATACGATACCCGCTTATATTTCTGTATGTATAACGTGCGAGAAGACTATCAAATTACTCACAATGACGCAAGTATATACTCGCAGAGAATATAAAAAAATACTCCGATCTATATCGAAGTTTTTTTAGCACGTCATCCTATCAGTAAACAAATCCAGTATCAGCTTTTAGCCCCGCTTCATGTTTCGGGCCATACATCATGGACATGCGTTTTGCGTTCTCACGCGCATTTTTGCTTGGTAGAGATGCAATCACATCATCCGGAATTTCTCCTTCAAATGTTTCTGTCAAAATCGGCATGCCCGCATCCTGCAGACTAGCGATTGTACCGCGACAAACAATGACGCGTGAAAGATACGTTGTAGCGCGCATCACCTTAAGGTTAATCGCGGCTGATCGTATCGCCTCATATTGCGTACGTGTTCTCGTGACAAAGAACGTGAACGTTTGTGAAAATGTGTCCATGCATTCCTCCGATACACGCATCTAGCCAGAAAAAAGATATTATGTCAAGATCTATCATGTACTTTTGAAAGGAAAACATGGAAACCATTAAAGAAGTCACGCGTAGACATTTTTTAACCAAGCCGAATCCCGCCTTTATAAGCGCCATCATGAAAAAAGATTCGGTCGCGGTGCAAAAATATGTAGAATCAAATACGGATTTGCAAACAATACGGCATGCATTTACATTCGTCTCTCATCGCAGAGATGACACTGTATTATCCCTGCATTTGCAAGCTATCATTGCTCTAAAAAATGGTCGACATCTCGTTCTCGTGCGAGCGCTTTCATATGAAAGTCGTTTAGCAGAATCAAATGCCTTACTATTTGCGAATTTAGGACTATGTTATGCACAACCTCGAGACGGATTTTCTTTAGTAAATGAAACTTCCGGTATATTATTCCCCTGGCTCAAACATGTCGGCATGCGTGATTGCAGACCAGAAATTTTTTGGCCAGAATGTACGATACATTATCAAATTTTTCTTGCGTATAACCTGAACACGCGTGAAGTTGAACCCGTACAAATGAATGGCATAGATGATGGGTTCAATGATGAAGTATATCTTATGGATTGCGTTGCTGAAGATGAGTGGCATAATCGCTTACCAAAAACACATTGGTTATATGATGCGAATCTGACAGCGCATATTCCGAAATTTTATTTTCAAAGGACCGAAGTTTAACCACGACATATATCGTGGTTTTTTATTTGCAGAAGATGATCTATATGCTATTCTTTTTTATATATGTCATTCACTGAAATCCCAGAAGTCAAAAAAGCACTTGATGCCGCTGAAAAGAAAATAACGCCAGAATTAGTTTTGAACAAAGCTGACCATATACTGGAACATGGAAAAATTCAAGAAATTTTAAATACAACCGTTGAAAAGTTTGATGATACCATGGTAATGAATACAATCCGCAAAGGTTGGGACGCACTTCCTGAAGTTGTACAAAAAGCATATATGTTTTTACCTGGACCAATCCATGAATTTTTTAAACCATTGGTAAAATCTGGACTATTGGAAGTAAAGGGGGAAGATGTAAAACCAGAAGATGCCGCAAAACAAATTACAAATTGGGAAAAAGCGCAATTGGAATTTGGTACGCAGGTGGCAAATATTATTGAGCCCGGATCTATGGAGGCACTCAAACCACTTCTTGGGCCTATAAAAAAACTTATGGATTCACAGGCGAACGTTTTTACAAATGCGCAACAACATTTAAAAGAATCGCGTATGCGAAAAGTCATGGGACCAAATTTACAAGCAGTTCAAGCCGAAATAAAAAATACCGTCTAGCGATAACCAGACGATATATGAAGATACATGATATCTGCTTTTAAGAGCAGATATCTTTCTTCAGTTTTTGCATATTTGGCACGATCAGAATGTAGTATATTTTCACGGGAAGTAACTACACCTTCAAAATGCTCTGTATTTCCAGGGAACTGTTCACGAGTGAAATCTACAACAAGTCTATCAGGTAAAATATTATAATAATGTGAACCATACGGCTCAACAACGCATCGAACAATATCACCATGGAAAATATCTTGAACTATAAGAGCTGTAGCTGCACATTGCCCCCAAGAAGGATTAACCTCGGTCCACGTTGCCTGGCACCCAGGCGCTGCAGTTTCTTTACACCATGCAAGACGAAGCAAATTTTCTAATTCTTTAAGATCAAGATCTTTTAAATCCATGTAACCACCTTTCAAAAGTACACGGGCATCTTATGATACATGTATATATAGGTCAATTTTATGGCAGGATACCGTTATGACTTGACAAAATACAATTTTATGTTATTGTCTATATGCATTTTGCCGGTTGGCGGAAAGGCAGACGCAGGGAATTTAAAATTCCCCCCGAAAGGATACCGGTTCGACTCCGGTACCGGCAACAATCTTAGGGTTAGGCACTTGTGCCTGACCCTTTTTTTATACCATACCCATTGACAAACCAAGCAAAATATGGTTTAATGTCTATCTATGAAAACACTCACTTTTTTGGCTAAAACTACAGTATTTGGAGCATTGGCGCTTGCAAACGCACTCCCCGTATTTGCTGAGACATCAACAGTTTGGAATTGGACGGATGCGTCATCTGCCATTTCAGAACGTCAAAATCGACCTATCTGGGCTTTGGGATATACGAACACTGGATGGATAGCAACCGATGGTATAGCTTTCAACCGAGGTGGGCATGTTTGGAAAACTGATGGCGTACACACGACTGATCTCACTGCACTCGCCGCATCGGCAGGATTAGAACGCGTAGATGCTATTGTTGATGATGGTGCTAATGCTGTTTTATTAGAAAATCCAGGAAGCGCAAATTTTAATGGCGCATATTATGACGGTTCATTTAGAAATTTTAAAGATATGGGTCTCGCACAATATAAACCAAAATATTGGGGATGGGGAACAATTTATCCAATAAACGGCGCTGAAAATAAATTAGAAGAAGATGAGGGAATAGCAAGCATTGCGGGTAAAAATGGTACTTGGATTATACTTTCAACAAAAGGAAATATTTTCGAATGGAACCCAAGCTTAATTTCTATTGTGAAACGACCAACATTTATTAATAATGTTCGTTATGGAAATACATTACAATATACATTAACACAGGATACAGCGGACATTGCTCCAACTGCCATCCTGCCGCTTACCTATGGTTGGTTGATTGTATTACCTTCAACTTTTTACCCTACTGAATCACAATATTATGTATATGCAAATGGAGGAATTTCAGATATTACATATTCTTTTCCTGAAATGAAAACACTTTCCGTAGCAGCTTCAAATGGAAATCAAGCTTTGCTTATAGGTGCGAATAGAAATGACCCACAAAATGTTGTCGCCTATACGTATAATAGTATTGTTGCAACACGTATCAAGAATATGTTTATTTCAAAACTATCACGCACGGATTGGCTTGGAGCACAAATTGCTTGGTCGGGAAAAACTTGGGTACTATTCGCTCATAAGAATGGTTTTAGAATTGAAAATGATACACTCGCCTCAACAGGATTAAGTCGTGATTATTTTGTTACCCTGTCTTCAGATAGAAAAGGAACAATTTTTGCCGGAGGTGCTCGCTCACTTATAACAAGCGTGCAACCCACTGCACCATTAACAGCAAAATTAGTTCGTTTAACAGAATCAACTTCTTTCCAAACAAATATACAAATAATTTCAGCCCCAACCAAACCAAATAATATAAGTGGATGGTCTTGGACAACGCCACATGTAACGGAATTACGCATGAACGAAAAAACAACATATACTGTTGGTGCATGGAGCCCAGCGGGAATTAATTATATTGATGTAATGGCGAATGGACTATTATTAAAACATTGCGCATTTTATGGCGCACAGGGCAATCATGAATGTGCAATAGATGTGAACGGATCTGATTATGCATCTTTAGGATTAATCGCATTACAAGGTGTGATTATTGATGGAGATTCAAATAAAATTGGTGTATCTGAAACAACCATAGCTGTCAAAAAAGATATATACACAACTGCATTAACTCCAATATCCACTATAACAAATACTAATGCTATTACCGTATGGGGTTGGTTTGAACCACAAGCCTATGTCGCACGAAATGGAATTGTTTCCTTCCGCGCGCAAGCACAGGCAGGATCAGGCCTTGCCCATTCAGATATTTATATTAATGGATATCTACGCAAAAGCTGTTCGTATAATACGCATCCTGCCGAATTACAAGACTGTGACGTATTAGTATTTGGCAATGAATACGTTGAAGGAACATATAGCGTGATTGTAAAAGCATTTGATATACATGGAAATGAAAAAGATTCGTCAAATTATTATATAACATTTACTTCCCCTGATACCTCTGGAAATGAAATGGTTTCTGTAGCAGCTATAGTATTAGCTCCGAATAAAGCAAAATTTATGTCGGACGATTCTACTACCTATACCGTACAAGCAGCCGATAAAGATGGAATAGTAAAAATTGAAATTCTTGTTGATTGGGATGTGGCCATGACCTGTAATACTGGAAATACATATAGCACGGCATCCTGCAGTTTATTATTTGAGGGATATAAAAATTATGGCAAAGATCATGTGATTATTTCACGTATAACAGATACGCGCGGCAATATAATTTGGACGGGAATGAAACGTATTTCATTTGCTGATTCACGTAATACAAATGCTCGTGGGATCGTATGGACAACGCCAAATGCTGACGCAATTTCTGCAGATAAAAATTCATTTATAGGAGCAACCGCATATGCGAATACTGATACACGTACTATTGAGCTATTCCTTAATGGTGTTTCTACATATACCTGTTCATATGAATCAGGCATAAATGAAAAAAATTGTAGCACGCTATTGAATGCAACCGGCTATGCTTCGAATGCGCCAATTACTATTCAGGCAAAAATGACTAACTCGGCAGGATATAGTTTTATGACTGACACACGCACTATTCATATAGCGGCTAATACAGGTGGTTTATATTATGGAAATGTGCCTACGGTATTCTTATGGAGTTCACGAAATGGTGAATCCGCCACTATCACAGCAAATGCAGATTCATATGCAGGAGTTAATACAATACAAATGACTCTTAACGGAAATCTAGTCCAAACATGCACAAGACAAACAACATGTACTTGGACAGGATATATTGGACCATCCAATGCTACCTATTCAGCAAAAATGATTGATCTATACGGACGAGAAGTATGGAGCGGATATAATACCATAGCAAAACAATAATTTCATAAAAAAAAGGAAGCAGCTACCAAAAAGGAAGCTGCTTCCTTTTTGGTAGCTGCTTCCTTTTTTTTATTTTCAACAAACATATCCTGCCGCTTTTGTATTTTTGAAAGACATGCTAGCCTATATATCGTACATTTAACAAAAAGGACCGTACAATGAAATTAACAAAGGGACTGGCCATCTCATCCTGCCTTTTCGTTCTATTTATGGCCAGTTCTGTGTATGCGGATGAAACCGTATGCCAAACTGGTGAAACCCGAAAAACCACCTTTTATTCTGGCGTGCAAATGATGTCTGCCTCGCAAGAGCGTGGAACTTTGCAGCGCAAGGATGTATACGCGGGTGCAAGTTTTAGTCCTCATGATTTGATTGATTTGTATGCATCTTTCCATATTGGAAATACAAATTTTGACTATAAGCTTCTAAGCCCCGACAAAACGCTTACATTCCAAGGTGCTATGGTTCAATTGCATGAACCATGGATTCAGCCTGGAGTTCGTGTGCGACTTTTGCGCACCGAGCTTATAAGTCTGCATTTGTGGGGTGATACAGAAATCCCTTTCAGCCAAGATAAACCAATCGAACTAACGCATCTTGTGATTTCTTCTTACAAACTGGGATCACTAGATACAACGCAATTTTTTCAAAATCACGTTGCAACGACATATAGCTGGTATTCATTT